>JAFZIB010000109.1 GCA_017554545.1 Clostridia bacterium | reverse complement strand
GCAATAGGTCTGCACTGCCACGCCTGCGCGGGAGCAGACGGTACGAAAAATAGCATCGGAGAGTCCGTCGGTGGTATATTTCTGATTTGCGTTGTACTTAATAACGATACCGTCGGGGTTGCTGTTGCTACGAATGTTTGCCTCGGTAATGATATCGGGGTGCGCAAAGTAGAAACCGTACTCCCTAAAGGTGTTTGCGTCGTAAGTCAAACCGGTTCTAATACCAAAGCTAGGAAGAGCGTAATAGTTGCCGTCGTTTGCTTTTAAGTTTCTTCTGTAGTCGGGCATAATTAAGTCTTCGATAGTTCTAGTAGTCATAACACCGTTAACTTCTTCTTCCCAAGTCCAGTTATAACCTGAACCTGCAGGCGCTTGACCGGTAACAACGTCGTTAATATTTAACGCGATACCTTGTTGACCTAGCTTGTTACCAGTATCAGAATTGTACGCACTGAGATACAAATGAACTTCGTTGTTAAGAAGGGTAGAAGTATCGGTGTCGTTTTGACCTTTAACGTCGATTTTAAGACCCTTCTTACCTTCTTCGTAAGAATCGTTAGCGTGTTCTTTTTCGTATTGCTTTGCAATAGCTCTCGCCCAGTCTAAGTTTACGCCGGCTTCGTAACCTTCCATATACACTTCGGTTTCGTTACCAGTATAAACTAAATCCGAGTCAGGATTCTGACCTGGGTTGGGAACGGGGTCAGGGTCAACGGGACCGCCACTTCCGCTACCGCCACAACCAACTACGGAGAAAGCCATTAGAGCACACATGAGCACTGCTAAAAGTTTCTTTAATTTACTCATATAACCTCCTAAAGGGCATAATTAGCCCAATTTATTTTTTACTTAAATCCATTTTACTATATCTTTAGATATTTGTCTAGCAAAAATTCGAATATTTTGTAAAAAATTTTTAGTTTTTGATATAAAGTTTCAATAAGAAACACCCCACATTTTGTTAATTTTATTCACTCGCAAAAAAAAGGTTGAAAATTTTTTATCATTTGGGTGGATTTTTCGCATTTTTTTACGTTTTTAAATTTTGAAATTGATAATTTCGTTCACGAGTAGCCTAAAAAATTTTTTACATTTTTTTTAAAAAATTAACGACGAAAAGCAAGTGGTTGCTTTTCGCCGTATTCTTTTGGGTTTTTTTGGTAAATTTTTTCTAATTTTTTACTCTTTTGGGTGTTGACAAGTTTATGCCAAACGATAATTTTTTTTAGATTACACGATTTTTGAAATAACTTGTTAAGATAAACCGAACTAGGAAACTATTTCGTCCGTGTCGGGTTCTGGAGAATACCAAGTCATAGCTCCCGACATTATTCCGTTCCATTTGGCTTCGCTAACGCAAGATTTATCAAAGAGTTCCTGCACCGTATAATAGCCGTTCTCTATTAAATCGGCAAGACACCCAACGTGGATATTTTTATGGTAGTATTCATACAAAATCGGATTGCATTTTTCAGTTATTACAGGCGCGGATTTTACAGGCACAGAGTAATAACTGTTTACCATACTCTTTTCGAAGGAAGAAAGGTTTTTTAAGGTGGTTTCTTTTACTTTATAGTCCATACCACAACGAAATGTCCCCGTCTTTTCAGTATAAAGAGACAAGGCGTCGTCGGTATTAATGAACGCTAAGAAATCCTTACATAATTTCACTATCTCAGACTCCTTGGTGTAGTTTGCGTTTATAACCATAATTCCACCCGGCTTTTGCGCCTCGAAAAGTGTGTTCGCTACGCCGTTTTTATTGGGCTCAACCGTTCCCGTTACTTTTGTAGGCAAACTCATCCAACCCAGATTTAACTCCTCGTCCTTTAAGCACTTATTATATTTGTCGATTACACCCGTTTTTTTGCATTGAGCGTACCATCCGTCGTTTTCTATTATCATACCAACGCGAGGCAATATTTCGGTTTCTACGTCGTATCCGTTAAGTACAAAATCAGAGGCTTTTTGCATACGGGTTTGTTCAGGTCCGTCTTTTACGTAGAACCACCCCTCTTTTTCTATAACACTAAGAGCGCTTATCGCCCAGTATCTAGATAAAGACGCGTTCGCTAGATATCCGTTGCGCTCGTAAACGTCTCTTGTAACGAAGGTGGGTTGCTTAATATAGTCTATCCCCTTAAACGCAGGCTCTTGTGTAGAGCCGGTAACCACGTTTACCTTTCCAGAAAGGGTATATTGCGCTTGATACTCTTCCCTCCCGCCTAGCGACGCCCAAAGCGCTTGAACTAGGTCTTGTTTCATAGTATTTCCATCACCACCGCATACAAACGGTCTAATGGTTGCACCTATGCCTTTATACATATAATCGCAAAGGATAAACAGTTCTTCGAGCGAGGTGGGTAGTCCATCGTCAACCGTACCGAAAACCCCGTCGTTTCCACAAGATTTTATATATCCGCTATTTGCTTTTACAAACAAGCCCGTACCGTATTTACAAGTGTAGGTAACGCTATTGTTTTGATTTGCCGTGGAGGGATTTGCGAAATATAATCCGAACTCCTCAAAGTTGTTTGCGTCGTATATTATTCCACTACGAGTTCCCGACGTTGGAATTGCGTAGTATTGATTTTTAAAACCTTTTAAGGCGGATCTGTATTCGGGAATAATTTTATCCTCGATAGAATACGGCACGTCTTCTCCACCAACGTATCTAACCTCGGTTTTGGCTTTAACCAAGTCTTCTAAAGGCTCTAAAAATCCGTTTTTAGAGTACTCGTACAAAAACGATACGTCCTCTCCCTCGAAGATGAATATATTTCGATACTCGTTATAGAAAGAATTTGTCATTATTTCGTCGGTTTTCTCTACTCTAACTCTAACCCCTTTATGACCTTCTTGTATAACGTCTTCGCTGTGGAGATATTCAAAATCTAGGGCTTTTTTATTTATCCACTCGGAATTAATACCACTATATTCGGAAACGAGTACGGAAATCTCACTCTTTGGATATAGCAAGCCTTGAACTTCGTTGTTAGAGGATTTAGCGCAACCTACGCTAACGAGCATAGTTCCAACGAGCATAACGCTTGCTAATCGCTTAAATTTTTTCACGCCGTATCCTCCTAATAACTTTTTTGCGTTTTAAGTAGTGCAAACCTTTTTTATTATAATAAAAAATATACCGTTTAGTCAACGATATATTCAATATTTTTAATTGGTTTTATTTTTATTATGCAGTCGTTAATGTCTTACACGAGAAGTTTCGTTAGAAATAAACTGAATTATTCTAACCCTCTCGCCTTTCTCTTAAGTCTAGTTTCTGTGTCTAGAGTTTTCTTCCTAATACGAATATTTAGAGGGGTAATCTCCAGCATTTCGTCGTCGTTAATAAACTCCATAGCCTCTTCTAGACTCATTAGTTTAGGCGTTTCTAACCTTAACGCGTCGTCTGAGCCGGAAGCTCTAGTATTGGTTAAGTGTTTTTTCTTGCACACGTTAACGCTTATGTCTTCGGCTTTAGGAGAAACACCGACTACCATACCTTCGTACACTTGCACGCCCGCGCCGATAAACAATTGACCTCTACCTTGTGCGTTAAACAAGCCGTAGGTCACCGCCTCGCCCGTTTCAAACGCAACGAGTGAACCGGTGGTACGCCTCTCGATATCGCCTTTATATTCTTCATAGCCGTAAAATACCGTGTTGAAAACGCCTTCGCCACGCGTGTCGGTTAAAAATTGACTTTTGTATCCGAATAGTCCTCTTGCAGGAACCTTAAATTCTAGCCTTATTCTTGAGCCTACGTTCTCCATTTGGAGAAGTTCGCCCTTTCTAACGCCCATACTTGAGAATACCGAGCCGGTTTTATCTTCGGGCACGTCAACTACGAGTTTTTCTATCGGCTCTAAAAGGACACCGTTTTCTTCTTTGTACATTACCTTAGGCGCGCCTACCGAAAATTCGTAGCCTGCACGTCGCATAGTTTCTATCAAAATAGATAAGTGCATTTCACCCCTACCGCAAACGCGATAAGAATCGGCAGAGTCGGTCTCCTCTACTCTTAACGATACGTCTTTTAGCATTTCCTTAAAAAGTCTATCGCGAAGATGTCGAGTGGTAACCATTTTACCTTCTTTGCCTGCAAACGGGCTATCGTTTACCGAAAAGGTCATTTCCACCGTGGGTTCTGATATTTTTACGAAGGGAACTGCCTCCGGACGTTGCGGTGAACAGATGGTGTCACCTATCGAAATGTTTTCTATACCGCCTACGCAAACGATATCACCCGCTTTGGCGCTTTCAACGGGAACTCTGTTTAGTCCTTCGATTTGGAAGATACTAACCAGTTTACCTTTACTTTCTTGTCCTGTAACGTTGTAGTTGCGGGTTACGACCTCTTGGTTTACGGTTGCAACGCCTCGTTCTATTCTGCCTATACCTATTCTGCCAACGTAGTCGTTATAGTCGATTGACGATACTAAAATTTGTAAAGGAGAGTCCACGTCCACCTCTTGAGGCTCAAAGTGATTTACGATTGCCTCGAAAAGTGGGGTTAGGTCGGTACCCGGCACGTTGCAATCGGTCGTTGCAGTGCCACTTCTGCCCGAACAGAAAATTATAGGGCTTTCGATTTGTTCGTCGTTTGCGTTTAGGTCGAATAACAGTTCTAAAATTTCGTCTTGAACTTCGCTTAGTCTTGCGTCGGGACGGTCAATTTTATTTACCACTATAATCAACTTGTGATTTAGTTCCAAAGCCTTTTGCATAACGAAACGAGTTTGAGGCATTGGGCCTTCGCAAGCATCAACCAAAACCAGAACGCCGTTTACCATTTTTAAAACGCGCTCTACTTCGCCACCAAAGTCTGCGTGTCCGGGGGTGTCGATTATGTTGATTTTGGTGTCTTTGTAAAACACCGAAGTGTTTTTAGAAAGTATGGTTATTCCACGCTCTCTTTCTATGTCGCCGGAGTCCATTACTCTGTCGGCTACTTCTTGGTTGTTTCTAAATATTCCACCCTGTTTTAAAAGTTCGTTAACTAGGGTGGTTTTACCGTGGTCAACGTGTGCGATTATCGCCACGTTTCTAATGTCTGTTCTCTTCAAAATTTGGTCCTAACCTTTGCTGATTTTTATTTTAATTTTAGTCAGATAATTTTAAGGCGTAAAGCAATGCTATAAGCGTTTTTCCGTCTTTAATTTCTCCGTTTTTTATCATTTGTATAACTTGTGATTTTTCTATCCAAACGGCACGTAAAAACTCGTCGTCGTCAAGGCAACTTTCCGACTCGTAAAATTCGGAAACTTTATAAATTTTTATCACCTCGTCGGTGTAACCTGGAGATGGATAAACGTCAAATAAATGCTGGGCTTTTTTCCCAACGATACCCGTTTCTTCCTTCAGTTCTCTTAGGGCTGTTTGCTCGGGAGTTTCCCCCTCGTTTTTTTTGCCCGCAGGTATCTCTAAAAGTTCTTTTTTATAAGCGTAACGATACTGTTTTACAAACAAAATTTTATCGTTTTTTTCGCATAAAACGCAACTTCCACCGCCGTGATGGACTATCTCTCTAATAGCCGTTTTTCCGTCTGGAAGAGAGACTTCGTCGCGCGATAAACTTAGTATTTTTCCGCTGTAAATCGTGGTGGGTTTAAGGGTTTTTTCTTCAAATTCCATCTAGCACACCTTGCAATAATTTTTTAATTTTTTTAACCTTAAAAAAACATCTTATACCGTTGCATTTTGCGCAATATTTATAGGCTATAAACGAGTAAATTATAGCATCTTTATCTCGCTTTCAACGGCGTTTGCAAGCATATCTATAACTAAAAGAAAGTCTTCTTTTTTAGACTTTTTATTGTCGTTTTTTTCGATTTTATCCTTGTCTAATAATAGGAGATTTTTTATAGTTTTTACGTTTTCTCCATAGACTTTTTTACTTAATTCTTGGTCTTTTTCGGCCTGAATTTTATCTGATTCGCACTTTTTTTCGTGCTCTATTTCCGCTTGTTTTAGCGCGTCTTCAGGGTCTTGAATTTTGCCTTCTATAACGTTCTCCATAAGCGTTTTTACAGCGCCGACGAAAGGCTTAATCATACCGTTTACGAACGCCGAATAACCCGCTGAAAAACTGCCGTCTTCGTAAAAATATTTGTTTATAAAGTCGGATAATTGCACGTTTTTAGAGTCGATATCCATTAAAGTATAAAAGCCGAAAGCAAGTAGTTCACGAGAGTTTTTAGGCAATACGAACTCACCTTTATCGCTTGATAAATAGGGGCTTTTTACCAGATATTTTTTCTTTGCTGATTTATAATCAAAACCCGTCAGACAGTTCTTAAATAGCGCCAAAAGCGTTTCGGATTGGGCGATTGCTTTTAATAAATTGGCTATTTTTACGTCTGCTAAAATGTATTTGCTAAGTATTAAGTCTTCCCCTGCTGAGATAAAAGCGTTTAGTTGCTCTTTTTTGTCCACAAGGTCACCTCCGCGGTTTTATAATTAAATTATAACATAAAATTAACTAATTATAAACTTTTTTCGTCATATTTTTTGCAAATTGTAACAAAGGACTTTACAAAAAACGCTTTTAATGGTATCCTTTATTTGTTAAAGTTCGTTTTAACGAGAGATTTTTAAGGAAGTAAGGTCTTATGCAGGTAAAAGGAGATTCCTCTTTAAACAAGTTAATACTCCTTTTCGTATTCGATAAAATGGAAGTCCCTTTGTCGGAAAATACCGTTTTAGATATGTGTTGTTCTTCTAACAACTGGCTTGCGTATATGGACTGCCAACCTATATTAAATCAACTTTTAGATTGCGGTTGGATTTACGATATAGGCGGAAACGGTGAACCTCTCTACACCATAACTACCGACGGAAGAATTTGCCTTGCAAATTTCTTTATTAATATTCCCGCCTCCGTTAGAGAGGAAATTTCTATTTTTATTAAGAATAACCGCGCTAAATACCGTAAAAAACAAGAGTGCGTTGCCGATTATTTTATGAATAAGGACGGAACTTACACCGTTTACTTAAAAATTATCGAACCCGCTCAACCCGTTTTAGAACTTAAACTCGTAGTTCCAAATCGTCAGATAGCCAAGGACATTTATAAAAAATGGAGCGAAAAGGCTACCGACGTTTATAGAAATATTTACGAAAATCTTGTTGATTAGGAGTTAGATTATGCATACTTACACAACTAAAGGAACTTGCTCTAGACAAATACTTTTCGACGTAACGCCCGAAAACACCGTTACAGGCGTTAAATTTATAGGTGGTTGTAGCGGAAATCTACAAGCCGTTTCAAGACTGGTAGAAGGTAAAAAGATAGACGAAGTTATTGATACTCTAAAAGGAATTAAATGCCGTGGAAATACTTCGTGCGGTGACCAACTTGCAACTGCTCTTGAAATTTACAAAAGCAAAAATTCGTAACGAATAAACGATAAACAGCCCACGAAATTCGTGGGCTGTTATTTATTTTTCTAACATAATGGTAAAAGGTCCGTCGTTGGTTTGATTGATTTTCATATCGCCACCGAAAACACCCTTTTTAACGGTAATACCTTGCGCTCTTAATCCGCTTAAAACGTATTCGTAAAGGCGATTTGCCTCGTCTGGAAGTTCAGCGTTTATAAACGAAGGTCTATTTCCGCCGGAAGTGTCTGCGTAAAGCGTAAATTGCGATACTAAAAGTATCTCGCCACCCGTATCTTTTATTGATAAATTTACCTTTCCGTTTTCGTCTTCCATAATACGGAGTGCGCATATTTTTTTGATTAAAAAGTCAGCCTGCGCCTCGGTATCGCCTTTTCCTACGCCAAGAAATATTACGTAGCCTTTACCTATTTCACTAATTAATTCTCCGTCAACCTTTAAATTTGCGTCTAAAACGCGTTGAACGAGCGCTTTCATACAGTTCTCCTTATTTTCGTATAAATGCTTAATAAAAAAGCCCTTTTAACAGGGCTTTT
>JAFZIB010000108.1 GCA_017554545.1 Clostridia bacterium | reverse complement strand
ATTCTTCTTCATTTCCGCGATAGAACGGAAGATGTCCTCTTCTGTAAGGTTGCAGAATACGCTCATGCGCACTTCGGCACCGGCATTGCGTTGCGTCTTGAAGTTTTTCGGTGGGGTTCCAAGTTCTTTCTAAAACCTTTCCGTCGATAACGTTTTTCATCTTAGTTCTTACGAACGCAGCGCCTTTACCCGGTTTTACGTGTTGGAAATCAACGATAGTCCAAACTGAACCTTCGTACTCAAAAGTAGAGCCTTTTCTAAAATCACCTGCTAACATAATAATTTTCTCCTATTTTTGTTTTATAATCAATAAATTTTTTTCGTCTGTAAATAATCGTTTAACGCCGTTTCTTTGTAAAACTACGGTGTCCTCTATTCTAATTCCGAACTCCCCGTCGTAATATAATCCCGGCTCGATTGTAAATACCGTTCCCTCTTTAAGCGGTTTAGGCGTTGCCTTTGGCGAAAGCGTTGGACTTTCGTGAACTTCTAGACCTACGCCGTGCCCAAGCGAGTGTGTAAATTTATCCGCAACGCCGTAGCTCTCGAGATAATTTCTCGCATAAGCGTCTGCGTCGCTAGTTAAACAACCTTCCTTTATGCTTTTTATCGCAATAAGGTTGGCGTTTAGCACTTGGTCGTACGCCTTAACGAATTTTTCACTAGGCGTTCCGAAATAAAAAGTTCTGGTTAAATCTGAACGGTATCCGTTAACCACGCAACCCGTGTCGATTAATATCGGGGTGTTTAAGGTTAACTTTCTGTTTGAAGTTTGATGATGCGGTACGGCTGAATTTTCACCGAAGGCAACTATGGTTTCAAACGCCGCGCCTTCTGCGCCGAGTTTAACGCAACCCGTGTCGATTAGGTCTGCAAGTTCCCTTTCGGTCATACCCTCTTTTACCCGTTCTACAGCAGAGTAAAAGGCTTTTTGGGTAATCTCGCACGCTTTAGAAATGCTTTGCAGTTCAAATTCGGTTTTAATCTCTCTGCTAGCGTTAAAATCTTTGGTGCCGTTATATATCTCCACGCCGAATTCTTTATACTTTTCGTATTCGGATAGTGTTGTTTTATCGTAGTCTATATAAAGTTTGGTTACGCCCTTATTTATTAAGTAGTTCTTTACGTCTGAAATCGAGTAGAGAGGCAAACACTCCACGCCCTTTTTCTCTAAGAGTTGCTTTGCCGCATAAAAATATCTTAGGTCAACGAACGCCGTAACACAGTCGGTTAAAACCACGTATCCCTCGTCGATTTTTTCGCCCGTAAAGTATCTTAGCGCAACCGAGTGGTTAAACAAAAAGGCTACCGACGGCTCGCTTAGTAAACTTTTAATCATCACTATATTTATTTTACCAAAAAAATGCCGTTAAGTCAATTGCCAAAATATATTTTTTGCATATTAACGGCGTCAATATCTTGCGTTCCTGCCGATTCGCAAATAATATAGGGCTTAAGCGCTAATTTCTTAAGTGCTTGCGCTAGCGGAGCAAAGTCCGGACCAAATCTACTATCCTCGAAAGTTAAATGCCTTACTTCGCCTTTTGCCGAGTATTCTATCTTTGAAAAATGAACGTGAAAGTTCTTCATTTTTTCGTAGCCTAGTCGGTCAATCATATATTGCAATCTAATAAGATAGTCGCTCTCGGTTTTAAGCGAGCCCCACTCCCTTGCGTTTATATGCCCAAAGTCAACGGCTGGGGTATAAATTTTATCAATCGTGCAAAAACGGGTTATTTCCTCGATTGTACCTATCTGACCTAGTTTGCCCATGGTTTCGGGACAAAAAATTAAGTCGTCTAGTCCCTCGGCGTATATTTTATCCTTTAATCTAACTAATCTGTCGTAACACAGGTCAACCGCTTGTTCCCTTTTCATTTTGCCTTGACTTGCCGGATGAAAAACTACGCGTTTTCCTCCCATTAGTTTGACCTTTTTTGCCGAGGATATTACGTATTCAATCGATTTAAGCGCGTTTTCTTCTTCGGGATTAGAAAAATTTATATAATAGGGCGCGTGAACGGAGATTTCCACGCCGTTTTCCTTAAACGCTTGACCTATTGATAACGCCTTTTCGTCCGAAAGATTAACGCCCCTACCAAACGAGTATTCAAAACAGTTAAGTCCTAAATTTTTAACCCAAACGGCAGACTGCTCGCTAGATTTTAGCCCTGCTAGCCCAAACGCTATTGAGTTTCCGCTCGGTCCGAATTTAATCATACTTTCTATCCTTAGTGTTTTTTAAGTCTTTTTTTAGTTGCTCTTTTAATTTTTCCGCGCTTGCGAACTTTATTATTTCTCTTAAAAAGCCGTCTATAAACAAGGTTACGGTTTTACCGTATAGGTCGCCTTCGTATCCTATTAAATGCGCCTCTATGGACAAGTCGGATAGCGAAAAAGTGGGTTTTGCACCGTAATTTATCATTGCTAGGTATTCTTTGTCGTCAACCAAGCATCTGCCCGCGTAAACGCCGTTTTTAAGGGTAATTTTATCTTTCTTTATTCTTACGTTAGCGGTAGGAAATCCTAATTTCTCGCCTACTTTTCTGCCCCTTTCGACCTTTCCCGTTACGAAATAACTTCTGCCTAATAATTTGTTTGCCCTTTCAATTTCACCGTCTAGTAAAAGGCGTTTAATTCTGGTAGTTGAAACCTTTTCTCCATCTTGGTCTATCATTGGAACGGTTACTACTTCTTGTCCGTTTTTATTAGCGTATGATTTTAAAAATTCCACGTCGCCAACGCCGTTACGGCCAAAGCGATAATCTTCTCCGCACACGTAGGCAACCACCGTGCCAAACGAGTTGATAAAATCTAAAAATTCAGTTGGGGTGAGGCTTAAAAACTCTTTAGTAGTGGGTGCAAACTGCGCGTTTTTTATCCCAATTTGCTTAAATATAGCCTTTCTTTCCTTGGTGGTAAAAACGTTGCAACCGTCAGCGTTTCCCAAGGCTTTTTTTAAGTTGCCGTCAAAGGAAAACACGGTTAAAGCAGCGCCTTTACTATATGATAGCGCCTCTGCCGTTTTTATCACCTTTTGATGACCTATATGCACGCTGTCGAAATACCCCAGCGCAACTACTTTTGCCTTATCTGACATACGCTTTTATCCTTAAAACGCCGTTTATCGCTTGACCTACGCCCCAAAATTCTTCTTGGTTATACACCCTATAAAAGCCGTCGGCATAGCCCAAATCGTCGAACAGCCCGTTTAAAATCCTAGTTGCTTGTTCGTTAGTTAAAATTGCCTTTGGAAAACTTACGCTATCCTCTGGTGCAATCAAATATTTCTCCGGATTGTCGGAGTTTTTAAGTTCTTCTACCGTTACGCCGTTAGATAAGTTAAATATACCGCTTTGCGCTCTCTCAAGCTTACTCATAACGCCTAGAGAATTACATTTTTCTCCTATATCTCTGGCAAGCGAGCGAATATAAGTTCCTCCCGTGCAAGAAATCTCAAAAGTAAAGGCATTAGGAGCGACTTGGCCGGTACATTTTATACTTAGCACGGTTACCTTTTTGGGTTGAAGTTCGAACTCCACGCCTGCTCTGGCAAGTTGATATCCACGCTTTCCGTTAATACATTTTGCCGAGTATTTTGGGGGCATTTGCTCTATTTCGCCCGTAAAAAAGGGTAAAACGGTCTCTATTTGCTCTCTAGTAGGAATAATATCCGTTGTGCCGGTAGTTTCGCCCGTTACGTCTAGAGTGTCGGTAGTATAGCCGAACTCGAAAGTCGCGTTGTAAATTTTAACTTTATCTAACAGATAGGGAAAAAGCCTGCAGGTTTTATCAATCCCGACAGGCAACACGCCCGACGCCATAGGGTCTAAAGTGCCCATATGTCCGCAAGGCAAATGAAACTTCTTTTTTACTACGCCAACGGCGTACGCCGAACTCATATTAGACGGCTTGATTAAGTTTATAAATCCCTTCATTTTTATCTAGTCTTTAAGTATCGAGTGTAAAATATCTAGTCTTTATTTATCTAATCTTTAAGTTCTTTGCTCACTTCGAAACAAAGTCTGTCTATAACTTCTTCGTATTCGCCCGAAATTCTACAACCGCTTGCCAAAATATGACCACCGCCACCGAAAGCGCCTGCCACGGCGTTTACGTTCGACTCGCCCCTAGAACGAAGGCTTATCTTATATTTGTTTTGCTCCATTTCCATTACGCAAGCACCTACGCACACGCCTTTTACGCCCATAACGAAATCTATAAAGCCTTCCGTTTCGTCCTCCTTGGCGTTTGCCTCGGCAATTTGAGCCTTGCTAACGGTTGCTACTGCAAATCTTCCGTCGTAGAAATAACGGATTTTACTCATAACGAGCCCGAACAGTTTTGCCCTGTTAGCCGTTTGACGAGTAAACATATAATAGGTAATTTTGTTTACGTCCGCGCCCTTTTCTAGTAGTTTAGAGGCAACTAAAAAGGTTTGTGCAGTTACGTTTTTGTGCTTAAAATTGCCCGTATCCGTAATTATTCCGGTTGCTAAAAGGTTAGCAATATCCTCGCTAATTTCCACCTTCATGCAGTTAATTAATTGATAAACGTTTTCGGCGTTAGACGCCGTTTCAGCCACGTAGTTAACTTTTGCGAATCGGGTGTTGCTTATATGATGGTCTATTGAAAAAGTGTTTTTGCTTTTTTCGAATTCGGTTGCAAACACGCCTAATCTCGTAACGTCTGCGCAATCGACAGCCACTAGCGCGCTAAACTCGCCTTCGAACGAGTTTTTTATATCACACACGCCTTTAAGAAAGAAAAATCTTTCGGGCAAAAGGTCTTCGCAAAAAACCGTCGCCTTAATCCCCTTGCTCTCTAGCGCAAGTCTTAATGCAACGGCGCTTCCAACCGAGTCGCCGTCCGGACGGATATGACAAAACAACGCAACGCTCTTTTCCTTAAGCAATTTGTTTGCAAACGTTTGTAAATCAACCATCGTTTTCTCCTTTGGAAATCTCGAGTAGCAATTTATCGATTTTGTCGCCGTATTCCATACTGCCGTCAAGGTAGAAATGTAGTTCGGGCACCGTTCTTGCCCTGCTTACTTTGGCTAGTTCGTAGCGAATTTTTTTAGCGTCTTGCTTTATCGCGTCGAAAGTTCTTTTGCTCTTTTCCTTGTCGGTAGAATACACGCTTAAAAACACGTTGGCGTGTGCGAGGTCCTTGCTCACTATAACGTCAACGATAGAAACCATTTCGGTCACCAACGGATTTTTAAGTTTTCTGCAAATTATTTCGTGGAGGTCCTTTTTGATTTCCACGTTCATACGCTCGTTTCTAGGAACTCCACCCGTTCTTTTTTGTCTCATATTAATCTCTGCTTTCTTCTATTTGATAGCACTCGATAAAGTCGCCGACCTTGATGTCGTTGAACTTCTCGATACTGATACCACACTCAAAGCCTTGAGCAACTTCTTTAACGTCGTCCTTAAAGCGTTTGAGTTGTAACACGTTGCCTTCGCAAATCATAACGTCGTCACGGTAAATTCTAAGTTTGCCGTTACGGGCAATCTTGCCTTCGGTAACGTAGCAACCTGCAACTTGTCCAACGCCTGAAATCTTAAATACGTCGCGCACTTCGGCTTTACCCAAGTAAACTTCGGTAAATTTGGGAGCAAGCATACCTTTAAGCGCCTTTTCTACGTCTTCTATCGCCTCGTAAATTACTCTGTATAACTTGATATCTACGCCACTTCTTTCGGCAATTTGTTTTGCGTTGGAGTCCGGACGTACGTTAAAGCCGATTATGATTGCGTTTGACGACTCTGCAAGCATAATATCCGATTCTTTAATAGCGCCCGCAGCCGCGTGAATTACGTTGACCTTAACTTCTTCGTTAGAGAGTTTCTCCATAGACGACTTAACCGCCTCTACCGAGCCTTGAACGTCTGCTTTAACGATAATGTTTAGTCCCTTAACCGCGCCTTCGGCAATCTTATTAAACACGTCGTCTAAGGTAACCTTGGTTGACGCTTTAATCATATTCTCTCTTTCCTTGTTCTTACGCTCTTCGGCTACCATCTTGATTAGTTTTTCTTCCTCGCCTGCGAACAATACGTCGCCAGAGTTGGGAACTTCGGTTAAGCCCATAATCGATACGGGAGTAGAAGGACCTGCAGAGGTAATCTTCCTGCCCTTATCGTCCATCATTGCTCTAATCTTACCCGTTGCAGTACCTACGATTACGTGGTCGGATACCTTTAAGGTACCATTTTGAACGAGTATGGTTGCGATAGGCCCTTTGCTTTGGTCTAGTTTAGCCTCGATAACTACGCCCTTTGCCTTTCTGTTGGGGTTAGCCTTAAGGTCTTTAATTTCGGCTAAAAGATTGATGTTTTAGAGCAATAAGTCAAAGCCCATACCAGTTTTTGCAGATACGGGAACTACGATTGCGTCGCCACCCCATTCTTCGGGTAATAAGCCGTTTTCGGTTAAGCCCGTTTTAACTCTTTCTAGGTTTGCCTCGGGTTTATCCATCTTGTTTACTGCAACTATAATAGGAACGTCTGCCGCTTTGGCGTGGTTGATAGCCTCAACCGTTTGAGGCATTATTCCGTCGTCTGCAGCGACTACTAGTATTGCTATATCGGTTGCTTGAGCGCCCCTTGCGCGCATTGCGGTAAACGCTGCGTGTCCGGGAGTATCAAGGAAGGTTATAACGTCTTTTCCAACGCTAACTTGGTATGCGCCGATATGTTGAGTAATACCGCCTGCCTCTCCTGCGGTAACGTTAGTCTTTCTAATTCTGTCGAGTAGTGAAGTTTTACCGTGGTCAACGTGCCCCATAACGGTAACTACGGGAGGACGACGGACTAGCAATTCTTCAGCGTCTTCAGCCTCGTCGAAACCTTCGCTTAAAACGTCTTCTGCAGTCTTGTCTAGTTTTAGTTCTAACTCGATACCTAAATCGTCGGCTATAAACGCAGCGGTATCAAAATCAATCGAGTCGTTTATAGTCTTCATTATGCCCTCTTTAAAGAGCCTTTTGGTAATTTCCGCAGCCGTGATACCGATTTTTTCACTTAAAGTTTTAAGCGGAATAATCTCGGTATTGATAACTGCCTTTTCAATCTTAATTACGTTTACTTCCGACTGTTCCTTAGCCTTTTTAACCGGACGGAACTTTCTGTAACCCGTCTTATTTTCGTCGAAATCGTCAACGTCAACGTTGTTTCTAATTAGAGAACGCTTGTTTACTACGCGCTTTTCTTCGTAGTTCTTTTCGTTGTTTTGTTTTTTCTTGTTAAAGTTTCTCTTGTCCGCCTTTTCTACGATAGGTGGAGCAACGTAGGTAGAAGGAGCAGGTTTTTTGCCTGCAGAACGAGGATTTTTACCACCGAAATCTCCGCCTTGACGATTTTCAAACGCCGGCTTTTCGCCTTGGGGACGGAATTCTTTTTGGTTAGGTCTAAATTCCTTTTGATTAAACTTCTTCTTGGGCTCGTCCGTTCTGATAAATACGCCCCTTTCTACGATAAATTCGTTCTTTTTAGGCGCGGGTTTAACCTCTTCGGGCTTTTCAGGTTTTTCTTCTTTTAAAAGTTTTTCGTCAACGGTAGGAGGTGTGAGCTTATCTCTAATAATTTT
>JAFZIB010000107.1 GCA_017554545.1 Clostridia bacterium | reverse complement strand
GGGGAGTTTTGCTCTATTGTCCAACTTTTTGAGGGCAACGAGTTTGGAACTCTCTTTCGGAGCATAGTCCTTTGCGATTGATTCTGCGATGATTTTGTCTGTGTTCATTTTAAGAACCTCCTTTAATTTTTGTAACTACATTGTACAATATCAAGGAGGTTATCTGAACAACACGATTTTGAAATAGTGTTGATTTCAGAAACAAATTCTTATTTATCGATTAGATTATACGACAAAGTCTAACTAAAATCAAGGCGTATGTATTTTTAATGATGCATCGCCTGCGGCGATATGCAGGCAAACATCATTCAAAAAACGCACCTTTGTCAATAGACAAAAGTGCGTTTTTTGTTGGTGCGGACGAAGGGATTTGAACCCATAAGATTGCTCACTGGAACCTGAAACCAGCGCGTTTGCCAATTTCGCCACGTCCGCTTTGTTTTATGTCGTTATTTAAGCGCCACAACAGCTTTGGCGTTAAGGCTTAAATCTGCAAAATTACCCTTTAGATATTGCAAATATCCTTCTGCGCCTATCATTGCGCCGTTATCCGTACAATATCGTTTTTCGGGCAACACTAATTTGATATTTTTATTTTGCACAGCTTTGGTCAATTTTTCTCTTAAATATCCGTTCGCAGCAACACCACCCGATATGGTTAGAGTATCATAGCCCGTTATCTTGATTACTTTTAAGGCTTTTTCGACCAAAACGTCTAGCGCGGCAGATTGAAAACTTGCAGCCACGTCTGCTTTATTTATCTGTTGTCCTCTATCTAAAGAGTTATGAACGTAATTGATAACTGCCGTTTTAAGGCCACTATACGAAAAATCGAATTCACTACCTTTGTAGTTCTTTAGCATTTTAGGTAGTGCGATACAATTTTTACCCTCTTTTGCAAGTCTTTCTACGTTTGGTCCCCCCGGATAGTTTAGTCCCAAAATTCTTGCAACTTTATCAAACGCCTCACCAACGGCGTCGTCTATAGTAGAGCCGTAAATCTCGAAATCGTAGTAGTCCTTAACGGCTATAACGGCAGTATGCCCGCCACTTGCAAGAATACTAACGAAGGGTGGTTTTAGGTCTTTATCCGCCAAATACGAGGCTGCAATATGCCCCCTAATATGACTAACCGGAACGAGTGGTTTACCCGTAGCAAAGGCTAACGCTTTAGCGAAAGATACTCCAACGAGTAACGCGCCCAATAATCCTGCGCCCTCGGTTACGGCAAACGCGTCAACGTCGTTTAACGTTAGATTAGCATTTTTTAGGGCGTTTTGGGTAGCAGTTAAAATAGCGGTAGTATGCGCCCTTGACGCTATCTCGGGCACTACTCCGCCAAAACGCACGTGTTCGGTTGCCGAACTTATTATTTCGTCCGCCAATATTTCCCTTCCGTTTTTTATAATAGCAACGGCAGTCTCGTCACAAGAGGTTTCGATACCCATTATAACGGCGTCGTTAGAAATATTAAAATTGCTAATCTTATCTTTGTAGTTCATCTTTATGATTTTTTTAAATAATCGTTTATAAATCCTTGGATATTACCGTTCATTACCGAGTTTACGTCGGCAGTTTCATAACCCGTTCTGTGGTCTTTAACCATCGTGTAAGGACAAAATACGTAAGAACGTATTTGACTGCCCCATTCAATTTTTTTAATCTCACCCTTAATAGAACTATCTCTTTCCATACGCTCTGCCTCGCGTTTTTCTAATAGTTTACTAATAAGCATTTTCATAGCCATTTCTCTATTTTGAGTTTGACTACGTTCGTTTTGACAAGAAACTACTATACCCGTAGGTAAATGCGTAATTCTTATAGCCGAGTCGGTTTTGTTTATGTGTTGACCACCTGCGCCACTACTTCTAAACGTGTCGATTCTCAGTTCGTCGGGGTTAACTTTAATTTCACCGTCGTCATCTATTTCAGGCATAACCTCTAAAGAGGCAAAAGACGTGTGTCTTCGTTTATTTGCGTCGAAAGGAGAAATTCTAACGAGTCTATGCACGCCCTTTTCCGCCTTTAAGTAGCCGTAGGCGCAGTCGCCCTCAACCTTAAATGACACCGACTTAATTCCTGCCTCGTCACCCTCTAGTCTATCTAATTCGGTAATCGTAAAGCCGTTCTTTTCGGCGTAACAAATGTACATACGATAAAGCATTTCCGTCCAATCGCACGATTCCGTTCCGCCTGCACCCGAGTGCAAAGTCATAAGAGCGTTTAACTTATCGTATTTACCTTTAAGTAGAGAGGCAAGCCTCATTTCCTCGATAGTTTTTTCAACAGAGCAAAGTTCCTCGTCAATGAGTTCTAACACCGACTCGTCGTTTTCGAGTTCGGCTAGATTTACCATCTCTATCGCGTCGTTAATAAATTTTTCAGCGCTGTCAAATGCCGAGACTTTATTTTCTAGAGAGGCAATTTCCTTAGAAATTTGCTGGGCTTTACTAAGGTCAAGAAATATCTCGGGAGTTTGCGACAGTTCGGTTTTCTCTCTTAAAACGTTTCTTAAATTATCAACGTCAAAGAGAGTGTCCCGTTTCTTGTAAGATACCTTTTAATTCTTTTAATTTTAACTTATATTCTTCGCTTTTAATCACGTTTGCACCTAAAAACTATTTATTTGCGCCACAACAGTTTTTATATTTTTTACCGCTTCCGCAAGGACAAAGGTCGTTTCTACCGATTACTTGCTTAGCCTTTTTTTGATAGTTTGCGCCACCCTCTTGGTTGGTTACGAAATCTCTCTTTTCTTCTTTAACTAATTGAGGAACTTTTTTAAGTTCGGCTTTAAGAAGTATAGTTACCGTGTCGTCTTGAATAGCCTCGGTAAGGTCTTCGAACATTTCGTAGCCTTCCTTTTTATATTCGATAACCGGGTCAACGTTGCCGTATCCACGGAGAGAAATACCCTTTCGTAGTTGGTCCATAGAGTCGATATGGTCAATCCATTTTGAGTCGATATTCTTTAAGAATACTATTCTTTCTATCTCGCTAAAATCTATACCTTGTTCAGCGTATCTAGCAATCTTTGCCTCGTAAACGTTAATGGTTTCTTCGGTAAGTTTTTCGATTAAATATTCGCAATCCCAGTTTTCTGCACGCTCTTTAGTTACGAAATTAGTTCCCGCAGGAAGTAATTTCATTTCAATAGCGCGATTTAACTCCTCTAAATTCCAAGTATCAGGCTTGTTTGCGTTATTAACCGAAGATAAAACTATATATTTAACGAAATCGGGAATTAATTTTACTATATCTTCGTGTACGTTTTCGTCCTTGATAACCTTCATTCTTTCGGCGTACATAACCTCACGTTGCTTGTTCATTACGTCGTCGTATTCTAAAACGTGTTTTCTTATACCGAAGTTTCTACCCTCTATGTTTCTCTGAGCGTTTTCAACGCTGTTAGATAGCATTTTATTCTGCATAGGTTGATTTTCGTCAATGTTAAACATTTCGTAAATCCTTTGCATCTTTTCGCCACCGAAACGTTTAGCAAGGTCGTCTTCTAACGATATAAAGAATATAGAACGACCTGGGTCGCCTTGACGACCACTACGTCCACGCAACTGATTGTCTATACGGCGTGATTCGTGACGTTCCGTTCCTAATATAAACAAACCGCCCGCGGCCATAACCTTAACCTTTTCCTCGTCTGTTTGAGCCTTGATATTTCTATATATCTCGTGATAACGCTCTCTAACCGCTTTAACTTCTTCGGGAACGTTAGCTATAAACGAAGTTGCAAGTTCAATTACTTCATCTTCTACGCCTTCTTCACGAAGTTTTCTTTTTGCCAAGAACTCGGGGTTTCCTCCGAGCAAAATATCAGTACCACG
>JAFZIB010000106.1 GCA_017554545.1 Clostridia bacterium | reverse complement strand
TATGCCACTCGTTAACGGACACGGCAACTTTGGTACGGTGGACGGTGACTCTCCCGCAGCGTACAGATATACCGAGGCAAGATTAGAATCGCTATCGCTAGAACTTCTTCGCGATATCGAAAAAGATACGGTAAACTTTAGCCTAAACTTCGACGACACCAAAGAAGAACCCGACACCTTGCCGGGCAGATTCCCAAACCTACTCGTTAACGGCGCAACGGGTATAGCGGTAGGACTAGCCACCAATATCCCGCCACACAATCTATCCGAAGTAATTAACGGCACGATTGCGTATATCGACAACCCCAAAATCTCGCTTAAAGAGATGATGAAATATATCCCAGCCCCCGATTTCCCAACGGGTGGATATATAATAGCGGGCGACGAACTGACCGAAGCGTATAGCACGGGCAGAGGCAAAATAAAAATTCGCGCAAGAGTAAATATCGAAAAGGAAAGTGGCGACAAGCAAAGCCTAATTATTTCCGAACTACCCTACCAAGTAAATAAAGCCGACCTACTAAAAAAGATTTCCGATATGCGAGAGGAAAGAAAAGAGTATCTGGGCGGAATTGCCGACGTGGTTGACGAGTCGGACAGAAACGGTATGAGGGCGGTTATAAAAATCCGAAAGGACGCCGACGCTAAAGCCATACTTAACTATTTGTATAAAAACACCTCGCTCGAAACGTCTTTCGGCATAAATATCGTAGCGATTGCAAACGGCAAGCCCTGTCAAATGGGGCTACTAGACATAATATCGTACTACGTAAATTACCAAAGAGAAGTAATACTTCGCCGTAGCAAGTTCGACCTAGAAAGAGCAAAAGAGCGCGCTCATATCCTCGAAGGTCTAATTATAGCCGTAAACAATATCGACGAAGTAATTAAGATTATTAGAAACGCCGACAACACGGCGGATGCTAAAGTAAAATTACGCAAGCGCTTTGACCTATCCGACGCTCAAGCGCAAGCCATATTAGATTTACGCCTTGCAAGACTTAACAAGTTAGAAGTAAACAAACTAATCGAAGAACTAAACGAGCTTAAAAAGCGTATCGAAGAACTCTCCGGCATAATCGCAAGCAAGGCAAAACAAATGCACGTAGTTAAAAACGAACTACTTGCAGTTAAAAGACGATACGGCGAAGACCGTAGAAGTCATATTATCGAGGGTGGCGTAGAAATCAACGTTCAATCGGTAGAAAAAGAACTTAAACAAGTCGATGACTTCGTGGTAGTGTTTACCGAAGGTATGCGCTTTAAGAAAATGACCGAGCGTAGCTTTAAGACTGCCGACAGAACGATAAAGGAAAACACCGACCCAGCCGACTTTATTAAGATTAGCCAAAAAATACGTAGCGATATGACGTTAATGGCGTTTACCAACCTTGGCAACGCAGTAAAAATCGATATGGAAATAGCCCCCGAGTGCAGATTTAGAGATAAAGGCTTTAAGTTTAACGAAGTCGCTAAAGACTGCGCACGAAACGAGTATCCCGTAGCCTTCTTTGCGCTAGAGGAGGGTAAAACTCCCGAGGGTAGTTTGCTGTTCTTTACCAAAAACGGCTTAGTTAAAAAGACCGCGTGGTCGGAGTATAACTTAATTAAACCCTACTACCAAGCAATTAAACTTAAAGATGACGATATTCTAATCGGCGTAGAACTTGACCAAGACGAAACGACTATTGCGTATATTACCTCTCAAGGTATGGTGCTTAGCGCGCTTAAAGACGATATTCCCGTCCAAGGCAGAGTAGCGGGAGGCGTTAAAGGAATAACGCTAAACAAGGGCGATTCAATAGTGTATAGCAAGCAAATCGACGGCGAGGGCGAATTCGTAATCGTAACGGATACCGGTTTTTATAAACGTGTAATAACGGCAGAAATAGAGCCACTTGGCAGAGGCAGAAAGGGCGTAAAAGTAGTAGAACTCGGCGGAAAAACTAACAAGGTAGTGTACGCAGGTTGCGTTAAAGAACCGTTCGATTTAGCCGTATGCGATAACTTTGGAGTAGTGTTCAAGGTCAACACCGAAGAACTATCAATCGAGGGCAGAACGACAAAGGGTAAAACCTTAAAGAACGAACACAAAAAGCGCATGCCCGAAAAAGTGTTCCGTATCGTATAAAATTTAAATTATAAAATAAAGGCTTGCCCACTCGGGCAAGCCTTTATGCGTTAGTAACTAAACAAATTTATAATTTCTTTTTTGTTCTTAACGGCGTATTCGTAAGAAAGTTTCGTTCCGCTTTTCGGTTGATAATAAGTTATCGTGCTTTTAGTAGTTTTTCTAACGGGTGGTTTGTAATTTTGGTCGTAATAAAAGACGCAAATATCACTCTGTAAAATCATATGCTGGTTAAAAAGCGAGTATTTTGCTTTCCCAGCGTTTTCAACGCGTGACGGCATATAAGTGCTGTAATATTTAAAAAAATATGCCGCCCCTTTCGGAACGGCATTGTAGAATATACCCTCTCGAAAGTTGCTACACTTTTTTTCAATCACATAAAACCAAACGGTATTGTAAAAGCGATTAGATATACTACTACCTAATTTGTCCGTTTGATATAATATTTATGTGATTTTTTATCATTTTAGGGATGATTCCCGTAAAAAAAGTGTAGCGTATGTATTATACATTGTTTTAAAAAAGTTGTTGGCGCAAAATTTTAAAATAAAAAAATCAGACTCCTTTTTTAAGTCTGATTTTATTTTTATCATTTTATTGAAATACTTTTCGATATTAAATTAAACGTTAAATCTAAATAGAACTACGTCGCCGTCTTTAAGCACGTATTCCTTTCCTTCCGAACGAACCTTGCCTTTTTCTTTAGCGGCGTTAAAACTGCCTAGTTCAACTAAAATATCGTAATCTACTATTTCGGCTCTAATAAAGCCCTTTTCAAAGTCGGTGTGAATTTTACCTGCAGCCTGAGGCGCTTTAGTGCCCGTTTCAATAGTCCACGCGCGAACTTCTTTTTCTCCGGCAGTTAAATAACTTATTAAGCCAAGTAGTTTATACGAAGTTTTAACGAGCCTATCAAGACCGCTTTCAGTTAAACCGTAATCTTCTAAAAACAACGCTCTATCGTCGTCGTCAAGAGCAGAAAGTTCCTCTTCGGTTTTAGCGCAAATAACCAAACTTTCAGCGCCCTCTGATTTTGCGTATTCAACAACCTTTTGCGCAAGGGGAATTTCACTCTCGGGTTTTCCCATATCTTTTTCGCTAATGTTCGCAGCGTAAATAACGGGTTTAGAAGTAATTAAAAACAAGTCTTTTAAACTAGCCTTTTCTTCGTCGGTGCAGGGTAGAGTTCTAGCAGGCTTTAACTCGTTTAAGTGGTTGGAAAGTCTAGTTAAAAACTCCGCTTCAATCTTATATTTTTTGTCGCCCGTCTTGGTCATGTTGATTGCTCTGTCTAAACGCTTTTTAACAGACTCAATATCCGAAAAAATCAATTCTAAATTTATAGTTTCAATATCTCTTAACGGGTCAACGCTACTGTCCACGTGGGTAACGTTTTCGTCCTCGAAACATCTAACGACGTGAACGATTGCGTCGGTCTCTCTAATGTTTGCTAAAAACTTATTTCCAAGACCTTCGCCTTTGCTAGCGCCCTTAACTAGACCTGCAATATCAACGAATTCAACGACCGCAGGGGTAATCTTTTTTGTGTTGTAAAGTTTACCTAAAACCTCTAGTCGAGGGTCGGGAACGGCAACTATGCCAACGTTTGGTTCGATAGTACAGAAAGGATAGTTAGCGCACTCTGCGCCCGCTTTGGTTATCGCGTTAAATAAGGTTGACTTACCAACGTTGGGCAAGCCTACTACGCCTAATTTCATAAATATTCTCCAATAGTAAAAATTGCAAATAGTTTATATTTATTTAATTATAATCTTTTTTGTACAAAAATACAACTTTTTGAGTTGCATTTTCAAGTATTTTTATGATAAAATATTTTTGTACAAAAATATACACGGAGAAATTATGGATTATAAAAGTTATATAGCAGGCAAAATAAATATCGAAGGTGTTTGCACGGAGCAACTTGCAGACTTTATCGAAGTGCCCGCCAACCCAGATATGGGCGATTTTGCGTTGCCTTGCTTTAAGCTAAGCAAAATTTTGCGTTCTTCACCAATTAATATTGCAGTAAATCTAGCAAACGATTTTTCTTGCGACGAGGTTATAAGTAGCGTAGAGGCTGTAAACGGATACCTTAATTTTAAAATTAACAGAGTTGGTTTTACCGAAAATACTATCAACGAAATTTTATCTTTAGGCTCTAACTACGGCTCGTCGAATATAGGCGAAGGGAAAACTATCTGTATAGACTATTCGTCTATAAATATTGCAAAGCCCTTCCACATAGGGCATTTAAGCACAACCGTTATAGGTCGCGCGCTATGTAAAATATATAGATTTTTGGGCTACAAGGTAGTTGGTATTAACCACCTAGGCGACTACGGTACTCAATTCGGCAAACTAATAGTAGCCTACAAAAACTGGAGTAGTGAAAAAGCGGTATTAGAGGGCAGACTAAAAGAACTGACCAGAATATACGTTAAGTTCCACGAGGAGGCTAAAAATCACCCCGAACTCGACGACGAGGCAAGGCGCTATTTTAAACTTATCGAAGACGGTGATAAAGAAAGCAATAAACTTTTTGAAATGTTTAAGAAAATCACCCTAGAAGAAGTGGATAAGATTTATAAACTACTAAATGTAGAGTTCGACTCGTACGCCGGTGAAAGTTTTTATAACGACAAAATGGGCGTTATCGTAGAAGAATTAAACCAAAAAGGCTTAATCAAAACAAGCGACGGCGCGTCTATCGTTGACCTAAGCGAATACGATATGCCACCCTGTTTAATATTAAAATCCGACGGCTCAACCCTATACGCAACGCGTGATATCGCCGCCGCAGTTTATCGTAAAAACACCTACGATTTTTACAAATGTCTTTACGTGGTAGCCTATCAACAAAACCTACACTTTAAGCAATTCTTTAAGGTAGTAGAACTAATGGGCAAAGACTGGGCTAAAGAGCTAGTTCACGTAGCCTACGGTATGGTTTCGTTAGAAAGCGGTTCAATGAGCACTAGAGCCGGCAACGTAGTTTTATTAGAGGACGTAATCAACAAGACTATCGAAAAAGCGTATAGCGTAATCGAAAGCAAAAACCCCGACCTTAAAGACAAGGAAAAGACGGCTAGAGCAGTCGGCACGGGTGCCGTTATATTTGGTGCGCTATGTAATAATAAGATTAAGGATATAGTGTTCTCATACGATAGAGTATTATCTTTCGAAGGCGAAACTTGTCCTTACGTACAATACACCGTTGCAAGATGCAACAGCGTTCTAAATAAAAACGGAGAGCCTTGTTCGTTTACCGCTCCTAAAGTTAACGACGACGAGTTCGCAGTATTAACCGAACTTGCTAAGTTTAAGGAAGTAGTTAAATCGGCAGGCGAAAAATACGAGCCTTCGCTAGTAACTCGCTACGCGCTCGATTTAGCGTCGGCGTTTAACAAGTTCTACTTCTCGTGCAAAATCGCTTGTGAGGACGAAAACCTTAAGAATTTCCGTCTATCTATTGCAAAAGCGGTAAAAATCACTCTAACTAACGCGCTTAACTTGCTTGGTATCCAAGTAGTAGAGGAAATGTAATGGCTCTTCAAAATATAAAGGCGGTAGTATTCGATTTAGACGGCACTCTACTCGATACTATAAACGACATAGCGTTTAGCCTTAACGATATGCTATCGCATTTCGGATATCGCACGCTAGATAGAAAAAGCGTAATAGGTTTAATAAACCACGGTGCAAAGGCGCTGGTTAAAAACAGTTTTCCCGAACAAATTTCACAAGAAAAGTTTGACCAAGCGTACGACTACTACTTTAACAGTTACGCCAAAAATCCTTGTGATAAAACTGTGCTATACGATGGTATAGGAGAGATTTTATTGGATTGTAAAAGTGCGGGATATAAGGTCGGCGTTTGCACTAACAAGCAAGCGTGCAAAACGTTGCAATTATGTAAAAACAAATTTAACGGCTTTAATTTTGACTTTATTATAGGCGTAGAAGAAGGAATTGCGCCAAAACCCGACCCTACTGCAATATTAAATAAACTAGCAGAGTTGGGTATAAATCCCAACGAGGCGGTTATGGTTGGCGACGGAGATACCGACGTAAAGACGGCTATAAACGCAAAAATGCAATCGGTTGCGGTGCTTTGGGGCTATCGCGATAGAGAACGACTAGAAAGCGTAGGCGCAACCGTTTTTGCAAAAGATTGCAAACAATTAAAAGAATTATTAATCGGTTAAACCGAAATAAAAATAACGGAGAACGCATTGACAGATTATAAAGTAATAATCGTCGGAGGAGGCGCTTCGGGATTACTTAATCTGGTTGAATTAGTCAGCGGAAATAACGCGCTCAAACCTAGCGAAGTATTGTTATTAGAGGCAAACGATAGGGTGGGCAAAAAACTAGTAGCAACCGGAAACGGACAAGGGAATTTTTCCAACGCGTTCGTTTCGGAAAACAGGTATCACGGAGACGAGGCTTTTATATCGACGTACGTAAAATTGTTTAATCAAGTTAACTTAGACGAATATTTTTTGCGTTTAGGCATACCTTTTTGTGAGGGCGAAGACGGAAAGAAATATCCTTTATCTAAACAAGCCAATTCAGCCCTAGACGTAATGCGAATGTTTTTAGAAAGCAAAGGCTGTAATATAAAAACGGGCGAAAAGGTCATAGACGCTAAAGTTAACGGCAAAAATTTCGTCGTTAAAACACAAAATCAAACTTATATTTCTTCTAAATTAGTGCTTGCTTTCGGCGGAAAAGCGGGAAAGCAATTCGGCACGGACGGAACTTCTTATCATTTAGCTCAAAATTTTTCACATTTTCTAACCGAGCAATATCCGTCTTTAGTTCAACTCAAAACCCCACTAGATAGAATTAAAGGACTAAAAGGTCTAAAAGAGAACGTAATAATATCGGCTTTCGACGGCGATAAGTTTTTATCGCGCGCCAAAGGCGAACTTTTATTTACCGAATACGGTATTTCTGGTTCTGCCGTATTTAGCGTTTCTTCTTATCTAACCGACAAAAAATCTCCCAACGTAAAAATAGAATTCTTACCTGGTTTTAGCGAAGACGACGTGGCTAAACTGCTAAAAGAGCGTCAAAAACTAGCATATATTAACGGGCAAGACTTGTTAATAGGTTTAATAAATAAAAAAATAGGCCAAGCGCTTTGTAAAAACCTAACTAATCCTACTGCGGAAAACCTTGCAAAACTAGTTAAGAACTTCCGAATAAAAATTACTGGAAATTTAGGATTTAACTACGCGCAAGTCACAAAAGGCGGGGTTAAAACCAACGAAATCAACCCAAACAGTATGGAAAGTAAACTTCAAAAAGGGCTATATATTTTAGGTGAGGCTTTAGATATAGACGGCGACTGCGGTGGATTTAATTTAGCGTTTGCATTTACGTCGGGTATAATCTCGGCAAAACATATAAAAGATAATTTTTAAAGGGTGAAAAATGAAAAGATTTATCGATTTTACCGAAGAAATATTAAAAAACGAGCATACCCAAACACTTAGGATTTTGGGTAGAGAAATGCGCCTT
Organism: Clostridia bacterium; assembly: GCA_017554545.1. Lineage (GTDB taxonomy): Bacteria > Bacillota > Clostridia > Christensenellales > Borkfalkiaceae > UBA1259. The sequence continues at coordinate 18,151 of JAFZIB010000106.1, read as the reverse complement.
AAATCTCCAACTACTAAAAGCAAAGACCAACTAATAAAAGAGATAATAGCAAGGCAAAAGGGGGAACTAGCCCCACAAGAGCCCAGCAGAAAGGGTGCGCCAACCAAAACGGATACTGCGATACTATCCAAATTTTTGATAGAAGATATCCCATACGGAAACGGCGTAGAAAATCCAGGCAAGATTGTCTTTAACGATTCGGACAAAGAATCTTTCGTAACTGAAGGCGTTTTAGAGATTTTAAACGGAAACAACTACGGCTTTTTGCGTGTGAAAAACTACGACGTTTCTTCGAAAGACATATACGTTTCGGGCGAAAATATTAAAAAATTCGGACTTAGAAAGGGCGATTACGTATCCGCTACAGCAAAGCGAAACGAAAACGCCGACGCTCCCGCGCTAGTTGACGTGATAAAGATAAACGACGTTGAATTTCGTGGTGTTTTAGACCGTCCCAACTTCGACGACTTAACTTCTAAATACCCCGACGTGAAATTTAATTTAAATTTAAAATCAAACGACTACGACTTAAGGTGTATAGACCTGTTCTCGCCCATAGGCAAAGGTCAAAGAGGTATTATCGTTGCTCCGCCTAAAACGGGTAAAACTACTCTTATAAAAAAGGTGGCAACGGCAATTGAAACCAATCATAAAGACGTAAAACTTTTCGTTTTATTAATCGACGAACGTCCTGAAGAAGTAAATGATTTTAGACGTAGCGTGCTTGGTGAAGTAATAAGTTCAACCTTCGACGCCGGTTATGAACGACACGTAAAGGTGTCTGAATTAGTGCTAAACAGAGCAAAACGTTTAGTTGAAATGGGAAAAGACGTGGTTATAGTAATGGATTCAATAACTCGCCTTGCAAGAGCGTATAACAACGTGATTACGCCGTCTGGCAGAACGCTTTCGGGTGGATTAGACCCAATGGCGTTGCAAGCGCCAAAGCGATTTTTCGGTTCGGCAAGAGCGTTGGAACAGGGCGGTAGTTTAACCATTATCTCCACGGCGTTAGTAGATACCGAAAGTCGCATGGACGAAGTTATTTACGAAGAATTTAAAGGCACGGGTAATATGGAACTACATCTCGATAGAAACCTAGCGGAAAACAGAGTTTTTCCCGCAATAAACGTGCTAAAATCGGGTACTAGAAAAGAGGAATTATTGCTATCTAAAGACACGTTAGACGGTGCGTATAAAATCCGCAGAGCCTTATCGGGCAAGCCGGACGCAACACAAACCGTTTTGGGTTTAATGGAAAAAACCGAGTCTAACGACCAATTGATTGCAAAGTTTAAGGCGTAGTTTTATGAAATCTATAAGAAACAAAACGATTGACTTTCCGTTAGAGCAAGCGCGCGAATACTTAAATTATTGCGTAGAAGGCAAAAAGACGGAAAAAATAGAAAAAAACTCGGTAGTGATAGGTGACGCTTTTAAGAATATAAAAAAGATAGAGGACGGCTCGGTTGACCTATTAATCGTTGACCCACCGTATAATCTACGAAAGAGTTTTCATGGCAACGCATTTAACAAAATGAGTACGTCCGACTACGCAGACTACACCGAAAAATGGATATTAGCGGTAAAGCCCAAACTCAAAGACACGGCTAGCATATACGTTTGTTGCGATTGGGAAAGTTCGGTCGTAATAGGAACGATATTAGCAAATCACTTTAACCTGATTAACCGTATAACTTGGTCTAGAGAAAAGGGGAGAGGCGCTAAATCTAACTGGAAAAACTCTATGGAAGACGTGTTCTTTGCAACCGTGTCTAAAGATTACACTTTTAATTTAGGGGCAGTAAAACAGCGCAAAAAGGTGTTAGCACCATACAAACAAGACGGAGCGCCAAAGGACTGGGAACAAACCGAAGAGGGCAAGTATAGATTAACCTGTCCGTCTAACTTTTGGGACGATATGTCCGTTCCGTACTGGTCAATGTCGGAAAATACTGCGCACCCCACCCAAAAGCCAGAAAAACTTATCGCTAAACTTATGCTTGCAAGTTCAAACCAAGGCGATTTAGTGCTAGATATATTTGCCGGTAGTGGAACAACGGGAGTAGTGGCAAAGAAATTAGGTAGAGATTATATACTTTTAGAGCAAAACGAACTCTATTGTGCTTGGTCGGCTTACAGACTTAAAAGAGCCGAAACGGATAAGACCATACAAGGTTATTCTAACGGAGTGTTTTACGAAAGAAACTCCCGTCCAAACTAATTAAAATAAAAACAAATGAAAAAGCCCACTCAAACGAGTGGGCTTTAATTTTTAGTATTAATTAGAACTTAATAGCGCGAATCTTAATAATTCCGTCAACGTTTAATAAGTGTTTAATCGATTGAGAAGAAACTTCTTCGTCAACGTCAACCAAGGTAACGGCGTAGTCGCCACGGCTCTTATTAGATAGGTTGGAGATGTTAATACCTTCGCCACCGATTGCGCTCGTAATCGCTGCAAGAATGTTAGAAATATTTTGGTGTAAAATAACTAATCTGTGCGCAGTCGTAACGGGCATAACGCAGGTAGGATAGTTAACGCTGTTAACAACGTTACCGTTTTCGATATAGTCAACTAATTGTTTAGCAGCCATAACGGCACAATTATCTTCAGCCTCTTCAGTAGAAGCGCCTAAGTGAGGAATGCAAATAATATTCTCAACGCCTATAATTTCATCTGCAGGGAAATCGCAAATATATCTTGCAACCTTATTAGAATTAACGGCGCAAACGATATCTGCGTTATCAACTAATTCGCCACGCGCACAGTTGATTAAAACAACGCCATCTTTCATTTTGGCAATCATATCCTTATTAATAAAGCCCTTGTTTTGAGCGGGGATATAGGGGATATGCATAGTGATATAGTCGCAAGACGAAATCAATTCGTCAAGATTTTTAACTACTTGAACGTGAGTAGAAAGTCTAAGAGCCGCCTCAACGGATAAGAAGGGGTCGTAACCGATAACTTTCATGCCGAGTTTGTCGGCAGAGTTAGCAACCATAGCACCGATAGCGCCAAGCCCGATAACGCCTAATTTTTTGCCTAAAATTTCTTGACCGGCAAAGTTAGACTTGCCTTTTTCAACTAGTTTGCCAACTTCGTCTCCTTGACCTTTAAGAGTTTTAACCCAGTCGATAGAATCGGTAATTTTTCTAGAGCCAAGCATAAGGGCGGCAATAACTAATTCTTTAACAGCGTTAGCGTTAGCGCCAGGAGTATTAAAAACTACCACGCCACGCTTAGCGTATTCTTCAACGGGAATATTGTTAGTGCCTGCGCCTGCTCTTGCAACTGCAACGGTGTTTTCTTCGGGCACGAAATCGTGCATCTTAAAGGAACGAAGAATAATGCCGTCGGGGTTTTTGCAATCTGCCGAGACGTTGTATTCGGTAGAGAAAACGTTGTTGATAACGGGACTAATAGTGTTTAAGGTAAGAATATTTTTCATTATCTGTTCTCCATTTCGAATTTCTTCATAAAGTTGATAAGAGCCTTAACGCCTTCAACGGGCATAGCGTTGTAAATAGACGCTCTCATACCACCTGCTAAACGGTGACCTTTAAGAGAAACTAAACCTTCGGCGGTAGCCTCCTTAATAAATTTAGCGTCTAATTCTTCGCTGGGGGAAACGAAAGGTACGTTCATAATCGAACGGTCTTTCTTGTTAATCTTGTTGGTGTAGAAAGAAGAATTATCAATAAAATCGTAAAGCATTTTAGCCTTTTCTTCGTTAATCTTTTGAATAGCGGGAACGCCACCCATAGCCTTAAGCCATCTAAATACTAGCATAGAAACGTAGATGGGAAAACATGGAGGAGTGTTGTATAAACTGTCGTTCTTATCGTGAATAGCGTAGTTAAGCATGGTGGGGCAAATAGGACTAGCGTTGCCAAGTAGCTCCTTTTTAACGATAACGATAGTAACGCCTGCGGGAGCAATATTTTTTTGCGCGCCAGCGTAAATTAAACCAAACTTGCTAACGTCAACGACTTCGCTTAAAATGTTACTGCTCATATCGGTAACCAAAGTCGCGTCTGTTTTGGGTAGAGTAGTAAATCTAGAACCGAAAATAGTGTTGTTATAAGTAAAGTGAACGTAGTCGATTCCGTCGCGGAATTTAACTTCGTTCATATCGGGAATATAGGTGTAGTTAGCCTCTTTAGAAGACGCTGCAATAGCCATATCGCCGTATTTTAAGCCTTCTTCGTACGCCTTGGTAGCAAAGTTACCGGTTAAAATATAGTCTGCTTTGCCGTTTTTAAGAAGGTTAAGAGGAACTGCGGCAAACTGTTGCGACGCACCGCCTTGAACGAATAAAACCGAGTAATCGTCGGGAATATTCATTAGTTCGCGAAGAAGGGCGTTTGCCTCGTCGTTAACGGCCATAAAAGGTTTACTTCTGTGGCTCATTTCAGTAATACTCATACCGGTGCCGTTAAAATCTAATAGTTCCTTTTGCGCTTGTTCTAAAACGGGAATGGGGAGCGTAGATGGACCTGCGGCAAAGTTAAAAACTCGCATAATATTTCTCCTTAACTGGTAAAATTGTTTAACCAAATTTTTAAAAATGATTTAATTACAATACACTATACCATTACTCGACTTTTTTTTCAAGCAAATTAACCCCTTAAATATAAAATATTTATTAGTATTTACTTATATCGTTTACAATTCAGATAAAAAAGTGTATAATGTAAAAAACGAAAGATAATTTTTCAATTTATATAGATATTTTAATTAGGAGCAGAACTTGAAAAAAGAAAAGACTAAAAATTTACAAACAAAAAGCGACTTAACGCCTCAAGTTGCCTTAAATAACCCAAAGAATAAGACTAAGGTTAAATCCGGCAAAAAAATTTCCATTAAAAAACAACAAAGACAATCGGTAAAACCAAAATCGAGCGCTAAAGCCCAAAAAGTAATCGAAATTAAAACTTCTAAAAAGCAAAAGGATTCGCTCAAGATTAGGTTTTTAGGTGGCGTTGGCGAAATCGGTAAAAATATGACCGCGCTAGAATACGGCAAGGACATAATAATTATCGACGCAGGTATAACCTTCCCGAGCGGAAATATGCCGGGCGTAGATTTGGTTATTCCCGACACCACTTATCTGGTCCAAAACAAAAGCAAAATAAGGGGAATAGTAATAACTCACGGTCACGAGGACCATATAGGCAGTTTACCTTACGTCTTAAAGGAATTTAACGCGCCCGTTTACGGCACGAAACTCACTTTAACCTTAATAGAAAACAAACTTAAAGAGCATAAAATCAACGACGCGTCACTCAACTGCGTAAACGCGGGTTCGGTAGTAAAACTCGGCTGTTTTTCGGTAGAATTTATCAACGTAAACCACTCGATTGCAGGTGCAGTCGCGCTATCCGTAACTACGCCCGTAGGCGTTGTTTTCCACTCGGGCGACTTCAAAATAGATTATACTCCCGTAGCGGGCGAAACTATGGATTTAACTCGTATATCCGAGATAGGTAAAAAGGGCGTTTTATTACTTATGGCAGAGTCAACGAATATAGAAATCGAAGGCACTACTATGAGCGAGTCGGTGGTAAAGGATACGCTAGACCACGTGTTTGCCGACAATATGAAACGCAGGCTAATAATAGCCACCTTTGCGTCTAACGTGCACCGTTTACAACAAATTTTAGACCTTGCCGAAAAATATAACCGTAGGGTAGCCTTTTCGGGAAGAAGTATGATAAACATAGCCGAGTCAGCATCTAAAATAGGCGAACTTTCTATTCCGCAAGGCTTGATAGTAGATATAGAACAAATCAAAAACTATAAAAGCGAGCAGATAGTAATAGTTTCCACCGGAACTCAAGGCGAACCTATGAGCGCGTTAACGCGTATGGCTAGCGGAGAGTTTAACAAGGTTAAAATAGGCGAGAAAGACACCGTGGTTATGAGTTCTTCGGTAATTCCGGGCAACGAAAAAATGATTTACGGAGTTATAAACAACCTTTATAGACTAGGCGCCGAAGTTATCTACGAGTCGCTAGAACCTATCCACGTTTCGGGGCACGCGCTAAGGGGGGAACTCAGAACGTTGCACTCTTTAGTTAAACCAAAATTCTTTATACCCGTACACGGCGAGTACCGTCACCTTAAAAAGCACGCAACTCTCGCTATGGAAATGGGGCTAAACGAGAGTTGTATCCAAATAGCCGAAATAGGCGACACGGTCGAATTGACCTCTAACACCATTAAAAAAGGCGAAAAAATTCCCGCAGGCTCAAGATTCGTTGACGGCGTGGGAATAGACGGAACGGACAGTTTCGTTTTAAGGGACAGAATACACCTTTCCGAAGACGGATTAGTCGTCGTAGTTGCTTGTCTAGACGAGTTGTCCGCAAGTTTAACGTCGCTTGAAATAATAGGAAAAGGCTTGGTTTTATCTAACGAAATGCTAATAGAGGCAAAGAGCCATCTAACGCACTTATTAGACAATATCGACCTTCGAGCAGTAAGGGACGAAAACGAACTTTCCGGCATAATTCGCAGAGGACTTAAAAACTATATTTTCAAAATAACCAAGAAAAATCCAATGATATTACCTGTAATTATGGTGGTGTAATTTGAAAAACGATTTATACGAAAGACTATTAGAATTAAGAGAGCAGGCAAAGAGCGTAGGCGAGCCCGTTTTGCGTGATAAATCTTTTGAATTATTGCTTAAAACGGTAGAGAAAAAGCAACCGCTAAAACTACTTGAAATAGGCGTTAACAGAGGTCTGTCGGGCATAGGAATGTTACTAAGTTCGCCAAAGGCGACCTTGGCAGGCATCGAGATAGACGAGGATAAAATTAAGATAGCAAAGGGCAACTACGCCGAGTTTGGCGTAGAGGAGAGAGCCAAGATTTTTTACGGCGACGCGTCTGAAATAATTCCCGTTTTAACGGGCGAATACGACTTTATATTTTTAGATGGACCAAAGGGGCATTATTACGAGTATTTGCCAAATCTTTTAGCCGTTTTAAGTAAGGGTGGAATACTGTTTGCCGATAACGTTTTGTTTAGAGGCTACGTAGGTGGAAAGGTTAAAACACCGCACAAGTTTAACACTACAAAAAACAGTATGGAAAGGTTTTTAAAAGCAATTACAACCGATAATAATCTTAAAACTCAAATATACGAAATAGAAGACGGAGTAAGCATAACCGAAAAACTATGAGAAAACTAGAATTATTATCGCCGGCAGGCGATATGAGTAAACTAAAAACGGCTTTTTATTACGGCGCAGACGCCGTTTACGTTGGAGGCAAGCGTTTCTCGCTTCGAGCCTTAGCGGGTAACTTTACCGACGAGGAACTACTTGAGGCGACGGAATACGCCCACTCTCTAGGTAAGAAGATTTACGTTACGGTAAATATTTTTGCTAGAGACACCGACCTAAAACAAGCTGAAGAATATTTTAAGTATTTAGAGAGTATAAAAATCGACGGCGCAATAATTTCCGACCCAGGTCTAATATATTTATGTAGAAAAGTAGCGCCAAACCTTAACGTTAATATTTCAACGCAAGCCAACACGCTCAACAGTATGACGGTTGAGTTTTGGAAAGAACAAGGGGCAAAACGCGTTATTTTGGCTAGAGAACTATCTCTAAAAGAGATAGAGGGTATAAGCAAAGCCGTTCCCGATATCGAAATAGAAACCTTTATACACGGCGCAATGTGTATAGCGTATAGCGGAAGATGTTTGCTTTCCGATTATAAAACGGGTAGGAGTAGTAACCGTGGCGCGTGCGTTCAAGCGTGCAGATGGAATTACGAAATCAGAGAAGTGGGTTCTAACGGCGAGTTTATGCAAATAGAAGAAGATGAGCGTGGAACGTATATTCTTAATAGTAAAGACCTAAATTTAATAGATTATATTGCCGAACTTGACAGGGCGGGCGTTTGTTCGTTTAAGATAGAGGGCAGAATGAAGTCCGAATACTATCTAGCAACAGTTATAAACGCGTATAGGCGCGCGATAGACGCGTATTACGCGTGCGGTAAACTATACAAGGATAATCCGCTCTTTAACGAAGAACTATTAAAAACTGCGCACAGAGATTTTACCACCGCTTATTTCTTGGGCGAAAACGACAGAACGGTAAATTACGACGACAGTCAGTCTAAAGGCACGCATAAGTTTATTGCAAACGTTTTAGATTATAACGAGCAAGAAGGCTACGCTTTAGTCGAAATGCGAAACCGTTTTGAAGTAGGAGAGACTTTAGAAGTGTTATCTCCCTCGGATGCGTTCAATAGTCAAATAAAGGTAGAAAAGTTGACTGACCATAAGGGCGAAGAAGTAAAGGTAGCCAAACTCGTTCAACAAGTTTTACGACTTTATACCGATATAAAATTAGCAAAGGGTGACATTTTAAGAAGAAAGGAGATTTAACTCCTTTCTTTTTTTATTTTAACTGCCATTAAACCGAGCAATAGCGAAAATGTATTAAAACAAGATTATGCACTTAATTATTCAAATTATTCAAAAAATTTCAAAAATTTCTGAAATATTTAAAAAATTATGCATAATTTGCTTGACAATATCATTTTGTAGGAATATAATTTGGACATAAAATCGAAACAGATAGGGCAAACGCCCAAAGGAGATACCAAATGAAAAAGATTATTTCTTTAATCGTAACCGCGTTTTTAGCAGTTTCTTGCCTATTCGGTTTAACCGCTTGTGGTTCCGACGATGATGGCAAGGTTGTTAAGATTGGTGCTCAAACTTCAACTACCGGACACATTTATGCAAATTGCTTAAAGAACGTTGAGGCAATTGGATATAAATCACCTGCTTTGGCTATCGACGATATGTTAAACGGAACGATTGATTACGTTATCGTAGATAGTGCAACGGCTGAAACCATCGTTGCCGAAAGAGAAGGCGCAATTATTATTGACATTCCATTATCTTACGATACATATGCTGTAGGCGTTGATAAAAATCAAGACGCATTGAAAGATAGCATCAATAAAGTTTTATTTGAAAATGCAGAAGAAATCAATAGTATTATCGAAAAATATAACGATTTCGAAACGAACAAGTCTTCTTGCGTTGGTTTTGACGTGGACGCTATGGTAGCTAAAGCTCAAGCATCGGCAAGCTACTCTAATCCAGAAGCACAATTAGTAGTTGCAACCAATGCAGAATTCGGACCTTGGGAATTCGTAGAAGACGGCAAATACTACGGTATCGACATCGAAATTGCTAATATGATTGCTCAAGAATTAAATTTAGAATTGGTTATAGTTAACATGGACTTTGACGCCGTACCTACTTCAGTTGGTACTAACAACATCGACTGTGCAATTGCAGCACTTTCTATTACAGCTGAAAGAAAAGAAAGTTTAAACTTCACTAACGGATATTTCTCAGATACTTCAGTATATCAAGTCGTAGTATGTAAAGAAAGCGACACTAAATTAGACGGTTGTATGTCTGCTGTCGACGTTATTTCTGTATTAACCGGATTAGTTTAATATAAAATTTAACGATAAAATTTTCATTATTGACTTAACAAATTTTTGTTAGGTCAATAATGCGCTATAAGGGAAAAAATATGATAGATTGGCAAGAACAATGGGCGTATTTCGTTAGACAATGGACGAATAACGGCTATAAAATGTTTTTACGCGGGTTATCTAACACCTGCAAAATAGCAATTTTAGGTTTAATAATCGGCATAATTCTAGGCGCGGTTATCGCAATAATAAGAGTAATGCCCAAATATAAGTTAATTCCTAGAATTCTAGATAAAATATCTGCCGTATACGTTGCTTTTTTTAGAGGAACGCCTATACTAGTGCAACTTATTATAGTGCATTATATTTTAAAACCTATATTCGGCTTTAGCGTAAGTTCAATCATAGAGGCTATAATCGTTTTCGGATTAAATAGTGGCGCTTACGTTTCCGAAATTATGCGTAGTGGTATAAACTCTGTAGATAAAGGTCAAATGGAGGCAGGTAGAAGTTTAGGACTAGGATATTGGACCACTATGGTAAAAATAGTTTTACCACAAGCAATTAAAAACATTATTCCCACGCTTGGAAACGAGTTTATTGCTCTTATGAAAGATACGTCCGTTGTAAATATAATCGCTGTAGACGACCTATATAGAGCGTTTAACTTGATGGGTGGTTCTAAATATTGGTATATAATTCCATATTTAGTATTGGCTATTTGTTATATCGTTTTAGTTTTAATTATTGCTGGTTTAGTTAAAATTATCGAAAAAGTAATGTCCAAAAGCGATAAAAAACAAGAAAAAAATTCCAAGTCTAAAGGATTTGGTAAAGTTAGTCAAAAAGGTTGAATATGGAAGAAGTTGTTTTAAAAGTTGAAAATCTTTGTAAAGACTTTGGCAAAGAAAAGGTTTTAAAAGGTATAAGTATCGATATAAAAAAAGCCGAAAAAATCGTTGTGCTAGGACCTTCAGGTTCAGGAAAATCAACTTTTTTAAGGTGTCTTAACTGTATGGAAGACCCTACTAGTGGTTCAATTATATACGAGGGCGAAGACCTTGCTAATTTTAAGGTTGATATTAATAAACATCGCCAGCATATTGGTATGGTTTTTCAACATTTTAATTTGTTTAACAATAAAAACGTTATTCAAAATATTATGCTTGCACCGGTATTAATTCAAACTAGAGAATTAAGGAAAAACAGAAGGAAGAATTTCTTTATAAAAGTTTCCAACCTATTTAGAAAAAATAAAAAACCGTTAATCGAGATTAACGATACGGTTGCGGGTATTAAAAAGAAAAACGAAGAAAAAGCTTATGCGTTGCTAAAAAGGATTGGCTTAGAAGATAAGGCGCTCGTCTATCCTTCTACGCTTTCGGGCGGACAAAAACAACGTATAGCAATCATACGTGCGCTTGCAATGGAGCCAAAGGTTATGCTCTTCGACGAACCTACTAGCGCGTTAGACCCCGAAATGGTTGGCGAGGTATTGGAACTTATGAAGGATTTGGCTGAAGAGGGCATGACTATGGTCGTAGTAACTCACGAAATGGGCTTTGCTAGAGAGGTTGCAAACAGAGTTATCTTTATCGACGACGGCGTTATAAAAGAAGAAAACTCACCTAAGGAGTTTTTCTCAAACCCCAAAGACGCAAGACTTAAAGACTTCTTATCAAAAGTCCTATAAACGAATACTAAATCAAAAATCCCCGCTATTTTGCGGGGATTTTTTAGCGTTAAGCGAAAGAAAAAAGTGGAATATAATTTTTGTTTACAAAACAAGAAAGTTGTAGTATAATAATGGTATGAAAAAGTTAAAAGTAATTTTAAGTTTAGTATTATCAATAATGATGCTACTATCAATAACTGCTTGTGGAAAAGGCAACGGCGCTAATCCCGACTGCAAAGACGGGCACTTGTTCGTTTATTACTACTACAACGAAGACGCCGGTTGTGAGAAAAACGGAACGGAAACGGCAACCTGTAAGCGCGCCAACTGTAACGCTACCCACACTAGAGAAAGAGAGGGAACTATGCTACCGCACAGATACGTTATAGTTACCTATAAGGCGCACACTTGTACGCAAGACGGCGTTTTAACTCACTATCTATGTAGTAGATGTCTAAACTTATTCGACCAAGAGAAAAACCTTATCGAAGATAAGAACGAAGTTATAATTCCTGCAAGCCACTTCCCGAACGAGGCTAAGTGGGAGTGGACGGCAGAGGGGCATTATCACCCTTGTACGAAGTGTAACGAAGTTAACGACTTAACACCTCACCAAGCGCCCGAAGGTGCACAAGCAACCATATTTAGCGGTGTATATTGCGTTGACTGCGGATACGAAATTACTCCCGCGTTGCCACACACACATCAACTAAAATTCGTTCCCGAAACCAATTCGACCTGCACCGAGCAAGGCGTAAAAGCTCACTATATATGTACGGTATGTAATTCAACCTTTTTAGACGCAACGAGTTCTAGTAAAGTATATATGAAAGATTTGCTAAAACCTTTTGGACACGAGTGGGAAAGCGAATATACCGTAATAGAAGAGGCATCCCCGGGCAAACAAGGCACTAAAGCAAAAATGTGTAAACACGGGTGTGGTGAATATACTGATTTGACTCCGTATTTGTACGAAGATAAGGACTACACGGATAACGTATAAAGTATAAAATATTAAACAAAAAGCAAGAGTTTTTTTCAAAAACGCTTGCTTTTTAAGTTTGCTTAATATATGATATAGAAGAAGAAATTTTTAGGAGTAATATTATGAGAGTTAAACTCGGTTTTATAGGACTTGGCGGTAGAGGTGCGGCGTACGGAATGACTGATGGCAGTATCGGCTTGCTAGGCAACGTTTTAAACAACGCTAAAAACGCCGTAGTAACCGCAATTTGCGATAAATTTCCAGAAAGAATAGACGCAGCCGCAAAAAAAATCGTAGATAACGGCGACCCAATGCCTTTTACTACAACCGATTATACAGAGTTAATGAAAGCGGATATCGACGCTATTATTATTTCAACAAGTTGGGATATGCACGTTAAAGTTGCGCTAGAAGGTATGCGCGCAGGTATTCCCGTAGCAATGGAAGTTGGCGGAACGCATTTTATCGACGACTGTTGGAAATTGGTTGACTGCTACGAAGAAACGGGCACTCCAATCTTCTTTATGGAAAACTGCTGTTTCAATAAAGACGAAACTTTGGTAACCTCTCTCGTTCGAAACGGGGTTTTAGGTGAAATTGCGTATTGTCAGGGTTATTACGCTCACGACTTACGTGAAGAAATTGCAGGTGGTATCGATACTCACCACTATCGCTTAAAGGAATATATGGAAAACAACTGTGAGAACTATCCTACTCACCAGTTAGGCCCAATTTCCAAAATTCTTAATATTACTAGCGGTAATAGGTTTGTAAAACTTGTATCAATGGCTACAAAAGCAATTGGTATGAAACACTTCGTTCAAAACAATCCTAAATATAAAGACCGTTTAGGCGACGTTGAGTGGAAACAAGGCGACGTCGTTACCACTATGATAGAGTGCGAAAACGGTGAAACTATTTTCTTAAAACTCGATACCACGCTTCCTAGACTTTACGAACGTTGTGTAACGGTTAACGGAACTAAGGGCTTCTACAACCAAACTACTCAAGCGGTAATTTTAGATAAAGATAATATCGACCACGAACACGCGCAATATAAGGACTTTTTCTTTACGCAAGACAAGTATAAAGACTACCTTCCCGACGACTGGAGAACTATCACCGAAGAGCAGATTAAATCGGGACACGGCGGTATGGACTACATAATGTTAAAGCACTTTATCGAGTGTATTAAAGACAAAAAGCCAATGCCTATCGACGTGTACGACGCAGTAACTTGGATGAGCGTAACTGCGCTAAGCGCAAAATCTATTCAAAACGGTAGCGTTCCCGTAGAATGTCCCGACTTTACCAGAGGAAAATATAAAACTCGTAAAACCGTTGACGTATTAGATTTCCCCGCAGTTAAAGACTAATAATATTGAATAAAAAAACAGGGCTACTTTACGAGCCCTGATTTTTTATTTTCGTTCGTTATTTGCAGCCGTAACCGTTGCCGAATAAGCCACCGTTTTTACAGCATAAGCAAACGAGTAAAAGCGCTAACGGTAAACAGTAGCAACTGTTAAAAATACCGTTTAAACAACCGCTCTTGCAAAGGCAGATAATAAGAAGTATTATCAATATCCACAAACAACAATTATTGCCTGCGAAAAAGTCAAAACATCCGTTCATAAGATACCTCCATAGTATTTACGTCTCCGCCTATGTAGTGTTTTTTGTTGGCGAAGTTTTTTCTAATATCATAATAAGCAATAAAAAACTAAAAAGTTACAAATAGGCGCGTTTTTAATTGCCAATTTTAATTGATTTGTGGTAAAATATATAAAACCTAGGCGGAAAACCAACGATTCCGACCAAAAAAGGTAAAAAATTTTTTTCGACAGATATCCAAAGCGAATCTGATTGGAGGCAAAAATGAATAAGAACGAATTTTTTTCTGCGCGCAGGGTTACTTACCTTGCAATTCTACTAGCGTTAGTGATAGCGTTGCAAACCTTCGGTGGCACGATTAATATCGGTCCCGTTCAATTTAACTTTACGCTTGTACCGATAGTATTAGGTGCTATTTTGCTTGGACCTACGTGCGGTTTAATTTTAGGATTAGCGTGCGGTATAGTGGTGCTAATTCAAGTAATTTTAGGCTTAGTACCTTTTTATACGCTTATTTGGACGGGCACTCCCGTACCTGCGGCGTTAACTTGCGTAATTAAGACTACGGCTGCGGGTTATATTAGCGGTTGGGCTTATAAACTACTACAAAAGAAAAACGACTACGTTGCAATTTTCGTTGCGTCGGCTTTAGTTCCTATCGTAAACACCGGTCTAGTTATTATAGGTTGTATGTTTATGTGGGACGCAATCGCATCTATCGCAGGTGGCTCCGGCATGCTCGGCTTTATAGTAGTTTCGCTAGTAGGAGTTAACTTCTTCGTAGAACTTGGCGTAAATCTCTTGGTTGCTCCCGCACTTCATAGAGTAATTAAGATTGTAGATAAAAATTTCTAATAGGTGATACTATGCTATTAGCGATTGATATAGGAAATACCAATATAAAATACGGCGTATTCGAAAAAGATATCCTCGTAGCGTCGTTTAGAGTAAGTTCAAGGCTTTCTAGAACTGCCGACGAATACGGCTCGGTTTTGGTTAACTTGTTATCCACTCAAAACATTTCAAAAGAAGATATAACGGGCGTTATCATCTCGTCGGTTATTCCCTCGCTAAACTATACTATATGCCACATGTGCGAATACTTTTTTAATAAAACTCCGTTGATGATAGGGCCGGGCGTTAAAACGGGCTTAAATCTTAGAACGGACAACGCAAAAGAGGTTGGCGCAGACATTATAGTAAACAGCGTGTCAGCGTTTAATAAATACGGCGGACCTATCGTGGTAATCGACTTTGGTACGGCAACCACCTTCGACGTAATAAGCGAGAATTTCGACCTTCTGGGCGTAGTAATTGCACCGGGCATAAAGACCTCGCTAGAAGGCTTGGTATCAAACACCGCCCAACTTCCAATGATAGAACTCTACGCGCCCAAAACGGCAATAGGAAAGAACACTAAGCATTGTATGCAATCGGGTATAATCTTTGGTTTTGCAGGGCTCGTGGACAATATACTATTTAAGATTAAAAAGGAACTCGGCGTAAACGATTTAACCGTCATTGCAACGGGTGGTATGGGCGAGATAATCGCGAAAGAAGTTAAGAGTATAAAGAAAGTAGATAGAACGTTAACTTTAGACGGATTAAATATGATTTATAAACTAAACAGTTAAAACTGTAAGGAGAACAATATGAGAAAATTTGGTGTAGCCATTTTAGGTTTAGGCGTAGTAGGTGGCGGAACGTACGAAATACTAACCGAAAAGAGAGAATTTTTCAAAAAGACTCAAGGCGTAGATATTACGGTTGAATGCGTTTTAGAAAAGAATAAAGACAGAGCGCTTTCTTTAGGTATCGACGAGGCTAGAATCGCAACTAGTATCGAAGAAGTAGTAACCAACCCCAACGTAGATTGCGTGGTAGAAGTAATCGGTGGTATCGAGCCTGCAAAAACCTTCGTAACTAAAGCGCTTAAGAGTGGCAAGTCGGTAGTAACTTCTAATAAGGAACTCTTTGCAAAATACTGGCACGAACTCGAAGCCGAAGCAAAAGCCAAAGACGTCGGCTTGTATTTCGAAGCGTCTTGCGTTGGTGGCGTTCCAATTATTAGAACCTTGCAAGAAGGCATGCAAGCAAACGATATCAAATCTATAAAAGGTATAATCAACGGCACGACCAACTATATTTTAACTAATATGGAAAGCCGTGGTTTATCGTACGAAGACGCCTTAAAAGAGGGGCAAAAACTCGGCTACGCAGAATTTAATCCTACAGCAGACGTAGAAGGCTTTGACTCTACCTATAAACTATCGATTTTATCAAGCCTTGCTTTCAACACTAAAATCTATTTTGAAAACGTATATAGAGAGGGTATAACCAATATCGATAAAGAAGATATTGCCCAAGGCAAAAAGATGGGATACACCCTTAAACTGTTAGGTATAGGTAAAAAGACTGCTAGTGGTATCGAAGTTAGAGTACACCCAACCTTCGTACCGTCAGACAGTATGTTAGCGTCGGTTAGCGACAGTTTTAACGCAGTATTATTAGAAGGCGACTCAGTAGGCGAGATATTACTATACGGCAGAGGAGCAGGCGCTCTTCCCACGGGTAGCGCAATAGTTTCAGACGTTATTTTTGCAGCGCGTCATCAAACTAACTACTACTCTTGTTTCAACAACACATTAAAGGGTGCGTCTAAAACTAAAATCGTATCCGATTTCAATTCAAAATATTACATCAGTTTATCAGTTAAAGACGCTCCGGGTGTATTAAACAAAATCTCGGGTGCGTTCTCGAAATACAACGTAAGTCTAAAAGAAGTTAGCCAAGTTTCCGCAAGTGAAAACGAGGCTAAAATAGTGGTAACCACGCACTCTTGTCTAGAGAGCGCCGTTAAAAAGACTTTGGATAAACTTTCTAAATTAGAAGAAGTTTTTGCCGTAAAAGGTTGTATAAGAATAGAAGATTAATTCTAAATAAGGACTGCAATAAACGTTGTAGTCCTTTTGTTTAACCACAGATTAAAAAGGAGGCGTGTTATGACGCATCATTCAATACAAGAAAAATTACGCAGTTTATCTGAAATTTGCAAAGAAATTCCCCGATTTAGCGAGGAAACTTATAAAAAGAACCAAGTAATGCGTGGACTTCGCGACGAACATGGTACGGGCGTTATCGCCGGCTTAACGGATATTTCCGACGTTATAGCAAAAAAGGAAATCGACGGGGTTAAAACGCCCGTAGAAGGCGAACTATACTATCGCGGAATAAACGTGTGCGATATGATAAAGGGCTACGACGACACCTCTCGTTGTGGTTTTGAAGAAACCATTTATTTATTATTGTTTAATAAACTACCTGCTAGAGAAGAATTAAAAGAGTTTAGAGAACTTTTGGCGTCCTATCATAAATTACCCAGAAACTTCGTTAGAGACGTAATAATGAAATCGCCTTCTAAAGACATAATGAACTCTCTGGCAAGAAGTACGCTAATGTTTTATAGTTACGACCATAACGCATTAGACAATTCTATCGAAAACGTACTTAATCAATGCTTAAAACTCATCTCCGTAACGCCTATGTTTGCCGTTTACGGCTATAACGCGCATATGCATTATAACGAGAATAAGAGTTTATTTATACATAAACCAAAACCCGAGTATTCTATTGCCGAAAACGTCCTTCACATGCTCCGTCCCGATAGCAAATTTACCGCGCTTGAGGCAAAGGTTTTAGACATAGCGTTTATGCTCCACGCAGAACACGGTGGCGGTAATAACTCAACCTTTACCACTCACGTGGTTACCTCGTCCGGAACGGATACCTATTCAACCGTAACGGCAGCGCTTTGCTCGTTAAAAGGACCTAAACACGGCGGTGCGAATATTAAAGTTATGGATATGTTTACCGACATCAAAAAGAACGTAAGCAACTGGAACGACGATAAAGAAATTGCAAGTTATCTAGACAGAATGTTGTCTGGCGAAGTGTTTGATAAAGCAGGTCTAATCTACGGTATGGGACACGCCGTTTACTCAGTATCCGACCCTAGAGCGCAAATATTTAAGGACTTCGTAGCGCAACTAGCGGCAGAAAAAGGTAGGAATAAGGAATTTAAGTTATATGCAAAAGTAGAGGCAATCTCTAAAAAACTAATCGCAGAAAGGCGCAAAACCTTTAAGCCCGTACCAACCAACGTGGACTTTTATAGCGGTTTCGTGTATAACATGTTAGGACTTCCCGTTGAACTATATACGCCTATGTTTGCAGTAGCAAGAATGGCAGGCTGGAGCGCGCATAGAATAGAAGAACTTATGAATATGGGAAAAATAATCCGTCCCGCATACGTAAGCACTAACGGAAGACGCGAATACTTGCCTATTTCAAAAAGATAATTTAAAATATTAGCCCCCGAACGATACTC
>JAFZIB010000105.1 GCA_017554545.1 Clostridia bacterium | reverse complement strand
CCCTTCGTTAAACTATTTATTCATTTAACGATACCATAACATTACTTATGGTGAGTTCCCTCATTCGGATATCTACGGATCAAAGTCTATTTGCGACTCCCCGTAGCTTTTCGCAGCTTGTCACGTCCTTCTTCGGCGCCATGTACCAAGGCATCCTCCTGTATGCTCTTTGTAGCTTGATCTTTCTAAATTGCATAAGCAATTCGTCGAATTTACTTTCTTCCTTGACTATACTCGACTAATTCGTGATTCGTTTCCGTTCAAAATTTTTACGTTTCCTCTCGTATTAACCTTTTTTTAGTCTATTTGCTCTTTTTTGCCTTAATGTACTTTAATTAAAGTCTTTCTCGATAAATATATTGCTATATCTCTCTTTTGTACTATGCAGTTGTCAATCTACGGTGCTTTGACGTCGGTCAAAGTTGCGCGAAAACGCGCTTAATAAAAGGCTATCGAAAGCGATAGCCTATTTATATTATCATTTATGAACTTTTTAGTCAAGCAAATATCAAAGGTTTTTTAACTTTTTTTAAAATTTTTTTTACTTAGTTTTATCTTCTTTTTTATCGGTTAATTTCCTGCCAAATTTTGCTCAATTTGCTCTTTTTGCTATAGTTTTTTCATTAAATTTGCCAAAACCTCTTGCGGGGACGGAGCGTCGGTGGCAGTTTCTTCCATATCGCCTATATAAAACCGTGGCTGATTTTCTTTATTTTCTAATTTTTCTTCGCCTTGAATTTCGCCCTCTTTTTCCTCTACGCCGTCATTTAAACTCTTTGCAAATTTAACCACCGCAAAAACGATTGTGGTTACGGCTAAGGCTATGCTTAATAAGGTTAAAATCTGCACGAGCATAAATTATCTCCTGAATTTTTTATAGGTTTATTTTGCGTTGGGAAAAAGCGCGTCCGTTTTGCTTTTTGGCTCGCAAGTAACGTCGATACCTAATTTTTTTAGATATCTGCTATCTGCGTTAGAAAGCGTAACCGTTGAGTGCATTTGCGCGCACTTAAGGTTAGAGAGTTGACCTAGGGCGTGTTTAGCCATAGGGTTGGTAACCGCGCTTACGGCAAGCGCCATTAGAATTTCTTCGGGGTGAAGTCTTGGGTTTTGAGCGCCCATATGGTTAACCTTTAGTTCCTGAATAGGTTGAATAACAGTTGAGGAAATAAGGTCGATAGAATCGTCGATATTGCCAAGCACTTTTAGGGCGTTTAATATAGTAGCCGCAGCCGAGCCTAAAAGGTCGGAGGTTTTACCCGTAACCATAGTGCCGTCCGGAAGTTGCAAAGCGCAAGCCGGACTACCCGTGATTGCCTCTTTATCGAGTGCCGCTTTTACCACTTCTCTATCGTTGATACCGATTTGAAGTTTTTGCATTAGTATTTCTATTTTAGAAACGACTTCTTTGTTTGCAAGACCTTTTTTAACGTCGATTTGCGCGTTATAATAACGACGAATAACTTCTTGACGGCTTGCCTCTTGAACTACGTCGTCGTCCACGATACAATGCCCCGCCATGTTTACTCCCATATCGGTTGGCGATTTATATATGGTTTTACCCATAATTTTATTAAGCGTTGCAGAGAGCACGGGGAAAACTTCTACGTCTCTGTTGTAGTTAACGGTTGCAACGCCGTAAGCCTCCATGTGGAAGGGGTCTAACATATTTACGTCGTCAAGGTCTGCCGTCGCAGCCTCGTACGCTACGTTTACGGGGTGATTTAAAGGCAAGTTCCAAACAGGGAAAGTTTCGTATTTAGCGTAGCCCGCCTTAACGTTACGCTTGTTTTCGTGATAAAGTTGAGATAGGCAAGTTGCCATCTTACCACTACCCGGACCGGGCGCGGTAACGACTACTAACGGACGAGTGGTGACCACGTATTCGTTTTTACCAAAACCCTCCTCGCTAACGATTTTTTCTACTTCGGAGGGATATCCGTCGATAGGATAATGGCGGTAAACCTTAACGCCAAGCATTTCTAGTCTTTTTTGGAAAGCCACCGCCGAGGGTTGATTGTTAAATCTGGTTAATACTACGCTACCAACGTAAAAACCTTTGGTGCGGAAAATTTCGATTAGTCTTAGAACTTCTATATCGTAGGTAATACCAAGGTCACTACGGTATTTGTTTTTCTCTATGTCGCTAACGTTGATTGCAATTAGGATTTCGGCGTGGTCTTTAAGTTGAGATAGCATTTTAATTTTACTATCCGGCTCAAAGCCCGGCAAAACTCTTGCCGCGTGATAATCGTCGAATAATTTACCACCGAACTCAAGATAAAGTTTGTCGCCAAATTGCGATACTCTTTCGAGTATCTTTGCCGATTGCATTTCTAGATATTTATTATTGTCGAAACCAATTTTCCTTTGCATATAATCACCAAACCCTAATCTAAAAGATTTGCCTCCGTTAATCCCTTAATAAAATTATCTACGTGCGCGCTTGCGACCGACTCCTCTACCTCATATTCGCTTAAAAGCGCAGTTAGAAGTTCTTCTTTCGTGCAACCTTTCTCTAGCCTGCGCCAAAGAAACGCACCCGTTTCGTTTAGGTTTATCATTCCGTTAAAGGTCTTTGCCATTTCCCCCACGGCAACTACTACGAACGAGTCGGCAACTTCTCTTAAAACTAAACCTTTTTTAATTTTCATTTTAGTTTTCTCCTTTCATTGCCGAATACGATAACTTTGCGGCACTTATATCCGTATTGCATTTTAGCCTAAACTTACCTACCTTGCCGAGTAATTGCTCGGTTAGCGCTAAAAGTTTATCCATTTGTTCAACGCCGGTCGGGCGGAGCGTTTGCCCTAAAATTACGGGTAGCATCTCCTTTGCGTCAATCGGCTCAATCTCGTTATCCTCGCCCCTTTGCAAATGGCAAATTGCTTGAATTTTAACCCTACAGTCGGTATCTAAACCGTGCTTGCCGTTCCAAGGCGTTCCGTAAACGTAAAACTCGCCGTCCTCTAATCTTATTAAAGGTTTATCGTCGTTTATCATAACGGCTTTCACGCCGAATAGTTCACGCCATAACGCCGTGTGAGTGGATTTACCCGTACCGCTAGGCGCTGCGAACAGATACGCCTTGCCTTCTACGGCTATTGCGCTACTGTGAAATATTAAACCGTTTTTATTGTTTAGCACGAAGTCGCAAAACTTTTTAAAAATTAAAGTGTTTTCTACGTACGGTAGGGGCATTTTGGGAAAATCTTTAGAGGCAAGCTCTATCTCCTCTAAATTAAATTCGGCGGTAAATTCCGCCTCGTCTTTGCCAAAATATTGATATTTTTGCATAAGCCTGGCAGAAAGGGCGTATATAAAATTTGCTTTAAAAATTACACCTGCAATTCTATATTTTTGCACCGCACGTCCTACCTTGCGTAAATTTTTATATATTTATATATATAAACACGTATAATATTTTAACACTAGAGCTAATCTTTGTCAATATAAATTTGATTTTTACGGCTATTTATATTATAATGAATATTAATGAAAACTCGCGTGAAATTTTTATGTAAAATTTTATCATTTTTGCTCGTTTTTATATTGATTTCGGGCAGTTTCGGGTGTTCCTCTAAGGGTAGCGCCGTGGATTTTTATTATTTTAAAACGCAAATTCACGTGCAGTCTGAAAGCAAGAAAATTTCCGATAAAACGGCTAATAAAATAGATAATATTTTGCGACTGTTAGACCAAACGTTTTCTGCTAGCCAACCAAACTCGTTTACCTGCAGTTTTAACTCAAGCAAGGTTGGAAACGTGGACGCTAACGAACACGTTATAAAGGTTTTAACCGCTTGCAAAGATTTATATACCATTACCGAAAAAACCTTTAATCCCGCCGTTAAGCCGTTAATAGACTTGTGGCAGTTCGACAAATATCCCGTGGCAAATTTTACTCCGCCTAGCGACCTTTTAATAGAGCAAGTTTTATCTAGTAACGCTTTAGACTTTGATAAAATAGTTATCGACGAAGAAAACCAAACGGTTTATAAGCCGATTGACGATATGCAAATAGACCTTGGTGGCATTGCCAAAGGTTACGCAACCGACTTGATTTACCAAATTCTAATTGACGACGGCTACGAGGACGGATACGTGAACGTTGGCGGAAGTAGTTTATGTCTTGTTAGCGAACCTGCCTTAAGCGTTGCTCATCCACGAAAAGACGGCTCTATTATTAAAGTTAAAACGATTGGACAAACGGGCTTGTTCGTTTCTACTAGTGGAGATTATCAAAGATATTACGAATTTAACGGCGTAAGATATTCACATTTAATAGACGGTCTAACGGGCGCACCGGCAGACACGGGAATTATTAGCGCGACCATCACGGGCGCTAGCGGAATTATTGCCGACGCGCTGTCCACGGCGCTATGCGTTTCGCCCTACGAGGTCGGCTCGCAAAACACGTTGATAGATAAAATTTTATTTAACTATCCTAACGCTAAAATTTATTTAGTTTACCAAAAGGACGACGTAAAGCAAATAATAACCAACGCAAGCGAAATTGACGTATCGGTTATAGATACCGAATACCAACTAGTTTTAATATAAAAAGAAAAACCTGCAAAATATTGCAGGTTTTTTTATTTATCGCCAACTTCCTGTTTTTCTAGATAAAGCGGTAAAGATTTTTTCAATTATAACGCTAAAGATGACTGCCACGACCACGATTGCCATCATATCGGCAATTTCGAAATACACCTTAGAAGTGTTTAATAAATATCCTATTGAGTTTGCCGTTTGAGCAAGCACTTCTGCGGCGACCATAAGTTTAAAGTTTAGCGAAATTCCACTTCCTATACCCGACAAAAACGCAGGCGCTATAAGTGGGAATTCCACCCTAGTCGAAAGGTTAAGCCCGTCTGCACCGTCAACCTTTCCCGCCTCTACCACCGTTTTATCGATTGAGAAAAACGCCTCTGACAAATGCGTGTACGAAGTAGGCATAACCACCAAAAAGGTAACTATGACGGGCGCGATTTTGCTGTTCGTCCAAAATAGCAGTAATAAAACCACCGCTATGGTTGGCAGGGCTCTTATAACCCTAATAAACGGCTCTACTATTAGCGACGCTCTCTTAATTCGATAGCACAATAAAGCGAGTGCAAAGGCTAAAGAAAAGGATAATATAAACGAGATAAGACTTCTAAATAAAGTAAATAAAAACGAGCGATAAAAATCTCTGCTTAAAAGGAGCGCAAAAAGCCTTTCCGCCGCCACGTTTAATGACGGAAGAATAAACTCGTTGTCTATCTTTGCGCTAGCGATAACCCAAACGACTAGGATTGACAAGGCGCAAATTAAAGGCAATATTAAGTTTAAGATTTTTTCTCTTTTGATTTTCATACTACGCGAAGAAATCTTCTCCTACGGGTTTTGCAGATTGATTATTTATTGCAATAATTTTATTGATATACGCAACGACGGACGCTTTTGCCGACGCGCTATCTTCAAAATAGATTTTACAGTTGTCCACCACTTGAGTAGTCACGTTTGCCGAAACTAAGCTTGGCGTTAAACCCTCTTTAAGTTTTGTTTTAACCGCCTCTACTGCTTGAGCAGGATTGTTCTTTACCCACT
>JAFZIB010000104.1 GCA_017554545.1 Clostridia bacterium | reverse complement strand
CAACGCCACGAAATCTAGGTAATCGTTGGCTTTTTCACCGATTAATGAGTATCCGAGTTTATAAGCAACGCCTGCACCGCAAAGCCCGTCGAAGGGGTAGTCTTGACATTTAATTTTTGGGTTTATACACACGCAGTCAGGAAGAATTTCCGGAGGTTCGTGATGGTCGGTTACTATAACGTCTATATTTTGCTTTTTAAGCGAATTAATGGTTTCTACGTCGGATATACCACAGTCAACCGTAACGACTAAATCGAAATGATTTTCGGCTTTTAATTTGGCAATCTTATTTTGGTTTAAGCCGTATCCGTCTTCCCTTTCGGGTATTACGGGAATAGAGTTAATTCCAAAATCCTTTAGGCAATTATGCAACACGGTGGTCGCGCAAATGCCGTCGGCGTCGTAGTCGCCAAAAATTAATACCGTCTGGGATTTTTCTTTAGCGAGAGTAAGCCTTTCGACCGCTTTAGACATACCGTTTAGTAAGTTCGGATTGTTAAAATTTTTCTTAGATGGATTTAAGAACCTTTTTGCCTTTTGAGGCGTATCAATTCCACGGACATATAAAAGCCTTGCGGTATCAAACAAAATACCGCATTGATTTGAAACGTCCGTTATTTGCGCAACCGTGGTTGCGTTTAAGTTGATAAGTTTATTATCCATCTAATTCTCTTTATAAACGATAAGGCGGAAGATAATTCCGCCTTAAGACTAAACTAATTTTAATAAATTATTTCTTGCAATCTTTAAGTGCAGACCAGATGAGAGGAGTTCCAACGAAAGAAGCAAAAACTGAACTGATTGCTACTACTAAAAGATTTAATCCGATAATTTTAACGGTTACAGCGCCAAAAGCAATCATAACTAACGAAACTATTAACAATGCGCCGAACACGAAAACAAATCTAAGTAGCGAAGATAATGCGGCTTTGTCTGCAATTTGCGGGTTAGAAAGTTTTTCGCTACCGTTTGAAACGCTATCGTTTAATCTAATTTCTTCTCTAAAGCGGTTAACCATACCGCTTGAAAGAACTGCACCAAGAACTAAAGCGCTAGAAAGCATAAATGCAAAATAATTGTTCGTAGGAATTCTAGTAATTGCAACCAAAGCAAAGTATAGGAAAGAACCTACTAGCGACACTAAAGCCATCGTTAACGCGCCTATGCCCTTTTCGAAAATAAGAACGTAAATAAACGACGCAACGAGAGCAACGCCTAACGCTAACAACGCCCAACCGAAGTACGTTTGATTAGAAACCACAACGTCTCTATACTCTACGCTAACGGTCATATTATAGGACGCGTCGTATAAGCCTGAAACGATTTGCTTCAACTCGAAGGTGTCGATTTCGATATCGTTTGCAAACTTATAAACGAGTTTATAGCCTAACGAACTATCGAAAAGTTGTTCTGCGTCTTTAACGAACTTATATCCGTTATCGAGAAAATATTTTTCTACCGTTTCTTGAGTTTTAGTAGCATTGTCGATATTGTAATCGTCAACTGAAATTGAAACTTCGTAAGAATCCTTAAAATCTACCGACTTATTTAAACCAAAGATTGCAAAGAAAACGAAACCCACGACTAAAACTGCAACGGTAATAATAATCCATAATTTCTTTTTAGAGGTAATACTTTTCATAATTATTTATCCTCCCTTTTGAAATTGAAAAACGCTTGCTTGTCCTTACATAAAGGAAGGAATATTGCGATTAATAATCTTACCAACAAGAGTGAAACGATAGTTGCAATAACTACGCCGATACCTAGTGAAGCGGCAAACGATTTAACTGCACCCTTAGCGATAAAGAATAAAGATAATGCGGTTAAACCGGAAACCACGCCGGTAGTAATGGTAGGAATTAACGCTCTCTTAAAGCCCGTTCTAATTGCCGATTTAATGGTCTTGCCAGCCGAATATTCTTCGCTAACTCGTTTAATTACTACGATTTGACCGTCGATTGCGATAATCGTTGCAAAAGCAATACCTATAACACTTGCAATACTCAACTTAATTGAAGGAATTGCAATATACATTAAGATATCAACCAAAATAAACGCTAGTGAAGATATGAAAGATACTAGTCCGTAACCTTTATAGAATACTGCGAAAGCAACGGCTGCTAAAACGATTATTGCACTGATAGCTATTATAGAAACGAAACCAACGTTAGCCATAACTGACGACGCAGTTTCTACGTCGGAAATTTCATACTTATAGTCTAAGCCACCAGAGGTAATTTGTAGCACCATTTGTTTTGCGCCAGCCTCGGTTGAAGAAACTAGAGCAATCGTTCTATTTTGGAAATAAGATTCGGAAATAATACCACCCTCGCTACCACCTAAGATAACTTGGTCGCCTAAGGTTATCTTAAAATAGAAATCCCCTGCACGCATATTGGTTAAAAGTTCAGAATAAGCGTCTTTAGTAAACTTTAATGCAACTAAATAACTAGCGCTAGTAGCGTCATAACCGCTGAATTCAACACTTTCGATAGGATTGTCGATATCCTTAAACAACTCGTCGGTGGGATTGCTTGAATTTGCACCAAAAAACTCTACTTTGCCGTATGCAGCAACCGTATTGATGTCTGCCGATAAAGTATCGGTGTCAAGTTTATCGTATTCGTTTCTGTTTGCGTTTACTTCGATTCTTATATCGTAAACGTTAGAAGACTTATCTTTAACGGCTTTTACAGAACTGTTTTCGTAGCCTAAAGCGTTAAGTCTATAAGTTAAAACGTCTAAAACTTCTCTAACGTCTTCGGGGTGGTCGCTATCCTTATCAAGTTTTAAGGTGAATACCGAATTTTGTTCCATACCGAAGTCGTATTCGATTGCGCCTAAAACACCGTTAAATTGTTTACTTGCGCCAATCGGAAATCGTGCAAAAGTCATTGCGAGTAAAAACGCTAAAATAACGCTTATAATCGACAATAACGTAATTGACACTCCCTTTTTCATTTTTGCCTCCATTAGCGGAAACCCGCTTTATATGCCTATAACTAATCTTAAGTATTATATACTATATCTTAGTTGTAGGTCAATAACTTTTTTGTAAATTTTTAATATCCAAAGCTAAAATTCGCTAATATTTTATTAAAAATCGTTTAATTCTTTAAGCATGGTTTCAAGGTCTGCACCGTGAACTTCTGCAGCTTCACCAACCGTTTCACCGTGTGCTAAAGCGCAACCTAAACAATGCATACCGTGCGACATTAAAATTTCGCCAGCCTTGGGGTTAAGTTGAATTGCTTCGAAAATGGTAGTGTTTTCAGTAATTTTGTTTGCCATATTATATTTCTCCTTTATTATTAACTGTTTATAAACTCGGTTTTATTATTGTTACCGATTTTTCCGTATCAAAGATATTCCAAGGAATATCGTCTTTTGGGGGTTGAACTCTAAATACAAGCCTTTCTTTGCTTACCGGATGAGTAAACGATAAGTAATACGCCCAGAGCGCTAAATGACCTTTTTTAGCCTTTTCCCCACCGTAACGCATATCACCGTAAAGCGGACAGCCGATTGCGTTCATTTGAACTCTAATTTGGTGACTTCTGCCAGTATGAAGTCTTACGTCAACCAAACTTAGACCTTGATTTTCTTCTAGAACTCTATAGTCAAGTTCAGCAAACTTTGCCCCATCCACGGTAGGAGCGCAAACGTACACCATATTGTTAATAGGGTTTTTCTTCATATAATGCGTCAACGTTGCCTTTTCCTCTTTAGGAGCGCCAACGACGACTGCGTAATATTTCTTTTCGAAATCCCCTTCTTTCATTTGTTCAGACAATCTTGCCGCAGCCTTGCTACTTTTAGCAAAAACCATAATTCCACCGGTTGGCCTATCTAGTCTGTGAACCAAACCTAAATATACGTTACCTTGCTTATTGTAGGTAACCCTTATATACTCTTTAATTTGAGTTAAAAGGTCTAAATCCTTACTTTCGTCTTCGCAAGAAGGCATATTTCTTGGTTTTAGCACGACTATTACGTGATTGTCTTCGTGAAGTATAATCAAATCTTCCATATCATTAACCATTAATCCAAATACCGCTGTTTCCGCAAGGAAGAATTACTCCGTCTTCCTGAGTTTGAAGTCCTACTTCGTAAGCCTCCACTTTTCCACCCCTGCCGAGTGCGATAGTTTTAGTCAAAATGTTTTTAAGCACTTGTGGTTGTAAACCCGTCGTATAACTGTTTATTAAGAAAAACAGCGGGTTGTCGCTTAAAACTTTAGTGCAAAGTTCTACTAAGGGATAAAGTTCAGCCTCAAGTTTCCACATCTCGCCGTTAGGACCTCTACCGTAACTGGGCGGGTCCATTATAATAGCGTCGTAAAACTTTCCTCTGCGTATTTCCCTTTCTACGAACTTTTTACAGTCGTCGATTATATATCTAACGTTTTCTCTAGGAACGCCCGATAACCTAACGTTTTCGCCAGCGCGTTCTACCATACCTTTAGCAGAATCAACGTGGGTAACGTGCGCACCTGATTTTGCGCAAGCCACCGTTGCCCCACCCGTGTATGCAAATAAGTTTAGAACCTTAATCTCTCTGTTTGATTTTTCTATCAAATCACGCATTAAGTCCCAGTTTACCGCTTGTTCGGGGAATAAACCCGTATGCTTAAAGCCCATAGGTTTAATCTTAAACGTTAAATCTTTATAATCTACCGTCCATTCTTCGGGCATTTTACCTTTAAAGAGCCATTTGCCACCACCCGTTTCGCTACGGACGTATTTAGCGGATAACCCCTTAAAGGAATCCATATTTATTGAACTTTTCCAAATAACTTGGGGGTCAGGTCTAAGTAGTACTACGTCCTTCCAACGCTCCAACTTATACCCGTCGCCCGTGGCTATTATCGAATAGTCTTTCCAAGTAGCAGTTCTCATTAGCCGTTTACCTTGTTTACGGTAACCACGCAAACGTCTCCGTTAACGTCTAACTCTTTACTGTAGCCTTCTGCAACACAATCGCTAATTGAATCTGCAAGAACTACCGCCTTAATGTTATTGCCTTGGAATGCCTTTTTAATAATTGCGCTTTCGGTTTGATAGTTAACGGTTATTCTGTCGGTAACTTCAAAACCAGCCTCTTTACGCATGGTTTGAATTTTTGAAATAAGTTCTCTTTCTACGCCTTCGTTTTTGAGTTCTTCGGTTACGGTGGTATCCATTACTACCGTTAAACCTCTATCGCTTGCAGAAACGTAACCTTCGGCGCTTTCGCTAAAGATTTGTAAATCGTCTGCCGTAAACTCGAAATCGTTGCCGTTAAAGTTGGTTTTATAAACGCCACCGTCTTTTACGCCTGCAACCACTTCGTTGCCGTTGCAAGTTTCGAAGAATTTTCTAATATCACCGAGTTTTGCACCGTATTTAGGGCCTAAAGTCTTTAGTTGTGGCTTAATCTTATAAGATACGAATTTAGACGCGTCTTTTAGGTATTCCACAGCCTTAACGTTAAGTTCGTCTTTAGCGATATCAAGTAAATCTAAACTTAGTTCGCTTTGATTTTCTGCGCAAACGAAGATTTTTGATAAAGGTTGACGGTTCTTAATGTTAGACGAATTTCTACAAGACCTACCTAAAACTACGATATCTAATACCTTTTGCATACCCTCTTCTAATTCTTTATCGATAAACGATACGTCTTGCACGGGGAAATCGCAAAGATGTACTGAAATAGGCGCGTCTTTATAGAAGTTGGGCACTAAGTTTCTGTAAATGCTTTCTGCCATAAACGGAGT
This sequence comes from Clostridia bacterium, assembly GCA_017554545.1. GTDB lineage: Bacteria > Bacillota > Clostridia > Christensenellales > Borkfalkiaceae > UBA1259. The sequence continues at coordinate 8,897 of JAFZIB010000104.1, read as the reverse complement.
GTATGGAGCAGAAAGTTTAGCCATAGTAACTAATACGGTGTATAAGGTCGTATAAGCGGCAATCTTGTCTTCGGTCATGTCGTGACCCCAGTATCTTTCTCTGCCACGACGAACGTACCAGTTGGATAAGTCGTCGGCAAAAGAAGACAATGCCCTTGCGCTATCGAAGATATTGTAGTTAGCAAGTCCGTTGTCAACTACGCCAACCAAGGTGTTTAACTTAGATAAAATCCACTTATCCATTACGGATAGTTTGCAATTTTTTAAGTCGTAATCAGCAGGGTTGTATTTGTCGATATCTGCGTATAGAACGAAGAAAGCGTAGGTGTTCCAAAGAGTGCCCATAAACTTTCTTTGAGCCTCGGAAACGGCCTCCTCGTAGAATCTAGAAGGCAACCAAGGAGCAGAACCGGTATAAAAATACCATCTTACTGCATCCGCACCCTGCTTGTCTAAAATACTCCACGGGTCAACTACGTTGCCCTTATGCTTACTCATTTTAATACCGTTTTTGTCGTTAACGTGACCTAAAACGATACAATTTTTAAAAGGTGCTTTGCCAAATAACAAAGTAGAGATTGCGATTAAGGTGTAGAACCAACCTCTAGTTTGGTCAACCGCCTCACTTATAAAGTCTGCAGGGAAATGACTTTCGAACAATTCCTTGTTCTCAAAAGGATAGTGGTGTTGAGCGAAAGGCATAGAGCCCGAGTCGAACCAACAGTCCATAACCTCTTTTTCTCTAACGAAAGTGCCACCGCATTCGCAATCGAAGGTACAATCGTCGATATAAGGTCTGTGAAGTTCGATATCGCCTTGGATATGACAGAGTTCTTTTAGTTCTTTTTTACTACCTATAACGTGAACCTTGCCACATTTGTTACATACCCAAACGGGTAACGGAGTGCCCCAGTAACGTTCTCTGGATATACCCCAGTCGATAACGTTTTCTAAGAAGTTGCCCATTCTGCCGTTTTTAATGGTTTCGGGCATCCAGTTGATTGAATTGTTAACCTCGATAAGTTGGTCTTTAACTGCAGTCATTTTGATAAACCAACTACTTCTAGCATAGTAAAGTAGCGGAGTATCGCAACGCCAGCAGAACGGATAGCTGTGCTCGAAAGCAAGTTCCTTAAACAAAAGTCCTCTTTCTTTAAGGTATTTAATAATTAATTTATCTGCGTCTTTTACGAACATACCCTTAAACGCGCCCGTTTCCTCAGTCATTCTACCGCGGTCGTCAACGAGTTTAACGAAAGGCAAGTTATAATTTCTACCAACGTTTGCGTCGTCCTCACCGAAAGCAGGTGCAATATGAACGATACCACTACCGTCGGTTAAGGTTACGTATTTATCGCAAACTATATAATATGCTTTTTCCTTAAAAGTGCCAACAGCAAAATCAAATAGTGGAACGTATTCAGTCTTTTCGTATTCGATACCCTTTTTAACCGATACTTCGGTATAGTTTTCGAAAAGCGAATCGCAAAGCGCTTTTGCTAAAATATAGGTTGCGCCGTCCTGTGCAACGATTTCTACGTAGTCCTCTTGGGGATTTACGCAAAGAGCAACGTTAGAAGGCAACGTCCAAGGCGTAGTAGTCCAAGCAAGGAAATATGCGTTTTCTCTACCCTTAATAGCAAATCTAACGAATACCGAAGTTTCTTTTACGTCTTTATAGCCTTGCGCTACTTCGTGAGAAGAAAGAGCCGTTCCGCAACGGGGACAATAAGGAACGATTTTGTGTCCTTTATAAAGCAACCCTTTTTCTGCGATAGTTTTAACCGCCCACCAAACCGACTCGATATAGTTGTCGTCGTAGGTGACGTAAGGCTCGTCCATATCTGCCCAGTATCCTACGCGGTCACTCATCTTTTCCCATTCGGCTTTATATTTCCAAACGCTCTCTTTACACTTTTTGATAAAGGGCTCAATGCCGTATTTTTCAATTTCTTGTTTGCCGTCGATACCTAAAAGTTTTTCTACTTCTAATTCAACTGGAAGACCGTGAGTATCCCAACCTGCCTTACGCAAGCAATGTTCCCCTTTCATAACGCGATAACGAGGAATTATATCTTTTATAACACGGGTTAGAATATGTCCGATATGAGGTTTACCGTTTGCGGTGGGAGGACCGTCGTAAAAGGTAAACTCACGGTTGCCGGAATTTCTTTCTACGTTCTTATCGAATACTTTGTTTTCTTTCCAGAACTCAAGGATTTCCTTTTCCCTGTCTAAAAAATTTAACGAAGAATCAACTTTGTTGTACATACGCTAATAATCTCCTATAAGCATTAAAAGCCACTATGAGCCTATTTTAAATTATATTACTAGTATAGTATAAAGATATTTGTCGATTTTGTAAAGTCAATTTAAGGCAAAAATCCATTTTTTAGATAAAATAAGTTGCAAAAATTGTAAAAGTGCGTTAAAATAATATCACCGTGCTATGCGGGGAGTTAGCGATGCCCTGTCGTCCGCAATTCGCTTAGCGGAGCAGAATGCTCTTTTAGGCTATGAACGTGGAAGGCTGCGTTCGGTAAGGAACGTTGATATCAAGGTCTTATGCAACAAGCCCCTGCGAACCGTGTCAGAGTAGGAATACAGCAGCACTAAACAGTAAGGATTGTGTGCCATAAGGTAGCTTTGAAGGAGTCACCTGCCGTCTTAACGCTTCGGCGGTCATAGTCAAGGAGAGACGCACGGTTTTTTCAACTAAAAAAGGCAAGCATAAACGCTTGCCTTTTGCTTTGGAGCGAATGATGGGAATCGAACCCACGACCGAAGCTTGGGAAGCTTCTGTTTTGCCATTAAACTACATTCGCTTTAATTAGCGACCAGTTTATATCACTCCGTATAGTAATATGCCGAGTATAGCTGATATTATGATTAATAATATCGGAGAAAGAGTTTTTTTAGTTATACGTTTATAGGTATAATATAAAACGGTTATCACCGTAAATATTATCAGCGCCAGCCAATCGAATTTAATCTCGCCGTAGATGGTGTTCACGCCCAAAATTACCGTTATAAATAGCAGTATTCCGGTTGCGGTAATCAAGCCTACTACAACGGGACGCAAGCCGTTTAAAAATGCCTTTACTCCAGCAAATTGCAATAGCCCCTTTATAATAGTTGCAATTACTAAAATTATAATAAACGACGGCAAAACTACGCCGAAAGTTGCTAATAGTGCTCCTAAAATATTGCCTAAAAAACCGCTAATTATCACGCCGCCGCGAGTTGCGCCTATAAAGGTTGCCATATTGATTGCAATAGGGCCTGGCGTTGATTCTGCAACGGCAATAAAATTCATAAGTTGGTCGTAACTCATCCAACCGTGCGCTATCACCTCGTCGGTTACTAATGGAATCATAGCGTATCCACCGCCAAATGATACCGCTCCTATCTTAAGAAAGGTAAGAAAAATTTCTAATAGTTCTAGCATTATCTTTTACCCCCGTTATCATTTTTATCGGAGGTGTTTTTATTCTTAAAATAACCAATTAAATAAACAATTAATCCTATCAAACCGCCTATTAAAATAAAGAATATAGACGAGAAGTTTACTGCTAGTAACTCCAAAGTAATTAGAGCGATTAGTGTTAGAATAAACAGCGTTAAATTAAAGGCAGTTTTTTTAATTTTAGATTGCATTTTAATTCCAGCGTTTAGTATTAAGAAAACGACACAAGCCTGTATGCCCTTAAATGCGTAAGAAACCCAAGTAATATGAATAAATTTATCAAAGAAAAACGATATAGTAAATATTATTAAAAACGAAGGCAATACTACGCCCAAGGTGGCAAATAGCGAGCCGAAAATTCCTGCTATTTTATAGCCGATATAAGTTGCACTATTTACGGCTAAAGGTCCTGGAGTAGATTCGGCAATCGCAATTACGTCTAAAAATTCCTCGTGGCTAATCCAACCTTTTTTTTCGATAATTTCACGCTCAATAACGGCAATCATAGCGTAACCACCGCCAAACGTAAAAAGACCTATCTTAAAAAAGGTCAAAAAAAGATTAAATAATCGTTTTAATTTTTCCATTTTGAGCGCCCTAAAATAATTATCGGCTTAATTATAACCTATTATCACAAAAATAGCAACAAAAAAAGAAAGACCTTTGAATAATCAAAAGTCTTTCGTTTTTTTTATTTTCTTCGTGAGAATTTTTTACAATATAGTTCTATTTCAGCCAAGGTTTTCATACCGCTTACGGCATCTTGCGAAAATAACGCCATAACGGCAACCGAAGACGCTAATTCTAGTATCTCCTTATCCGATTTTTCCAAATAAATTCCTGAAAGAGCACCTGCGCAAAATGCGTCTCCCGCACCCGTTGTTCCCTTAATTAATTCAGGCGCAATTTTATATGACGGAAGTATAGTCACACCGCGACTAGACACACATACGCTCATCGACGGAGTGTGAATAATTACCCTTTTATTAACGCCCATCTTAAGCAATTTTTCAGCAATCGACGGTAAATTGTCTTCGTTAGCAATTTCACCCACTAGGTTGCCTGCCTCTACCTCGTTTATAATCAAATTATCGGTATATTTTAAGCAAGGTATAACCGCTTGATACCTATTTGAATTTTCGCTAACTAAGTCTATAGAGGTTTCAATTCCATTTTCCTTTGCTAATCGTAATATTTTTTCTCCGTCACCGTTGTCAACTTTATCCATCAACAAAAAGTAGCCTAAGTGCAGCATTTTAACATTTAAGCCACTAAAATCTATATCTTTCGCGCAAAAATCAGCGTTTGCGCCAGCATAAGTAAAAAAGGTGCGTTGACCACCAACGATTGACATCACCTCGGTAAAACTCGTTTTATCAGAACAAGTTTTCACCATAGAAACGTCAATACCGTTAGACGATAATACCGATTTAACGTAGTCGCCTTCTTGGTCTAAACCAACTTTACCTATAGCTTTAACGGTTAAATTTGGCATAATTTTTTTTAGGTCAATAGCAACGTTTGGAACGCACCCACCCGTAGAAACTGAAACGTTTTTAATTTGAGTTAGTTCACCACAGTTTGGATATGCGTTAATCTCGTTAATTTTATCGACTAAGATTACGCCTGCAACTGCAATACCGTTTACGTTTTTCATAATTACACCCTAATTTCTTTGCCGGAAATTTCGTCGCAATAATCAATTAAATCGCCAACCGTTTTACCCTCTTTAAGTTTGTTGTATAAAACTGCTATGAGGTTAGCGTTTTCTCCTTTATATTGCGAGTATTTTTCTAAGGTTTTTAGTGCTCCATTTTCCTCTGCATAGCGCTTTAATTCTTTGCTACTTTGGTCGGATTCGGGTGCAAAAAACATAGCGAAAGCTACGCCAAGACATATAAATTCGCAGTTAACGTTATGCTTTTCGCAAAGTTTAATCGCACCTATCATTCTATCGTTTGCACCAAGTTTTCTAGCGGTATCTTTGCCAACTCTTTCGACCGTATCGCCAAGTGCTTTATTGGTAAACCTATATAATAGATTCTCTGCATGAGATAGCAATAAGCCTATTTCTGCACCGTTTTCTTTAGAAACTGCTTGTGCAGACTGGTTGAGTGCACGAAGCGCCGCATACCTAATATCGTAATCGGCAATAGCTTGATAAATATATTCATACCCCTTAAGATTCCCTAGGTATGCCGTCAAAGCGTGACTCATATTGTGCATAAAAAGCTTGCGCTCTATAAACAATGAGAAGGGAGCATATGGATAAAGATTTTTAACGTCGGACATATCTGCCTTAAACGAATCCTTATCAACTGGCAAAATATTATACGGTTCAACTGCAACGCGCAAAGGATTACCTTTGCGTTTTTCTTCAGAAAGAGACGGAACCATTCTTCCTATACTTGCTTCTACAAAGCCTATTTCCTTATCGATATTAGAGCTGTACTCGGGAATTTGTTCCTTGATTAACCCCTTAAGATAAGCGTCTGCACCTATCATATTTTCACATATGATTATATTTAAAGGTGGGCGTTTTTGCTCAAAACGCTTTTTTAGTCCTTCCGCAATAGGTTTTGCAATAAACTTTAACACGTTTACGCCTATAGCCGTTGCTAATACGTCGCAAGACGCTATTTCGTTTGCAACTAGTTCAATATCTTTCCCGTCTATACCGTAAACGTTAGATATAATTTGCTCTTTTACGTCATCTCCACAAACAACGTCAACGGGATATTTCTTGTCCACATTAAGTCTGTCGATAACTTCCATATTAATATCGACAAATCCAACTGAATACCCGCTTTGAGAAAAGGTCGGGCCGATAAAACCACGTCCGATATTACCGGCGCCGTACATTATAAATTTTTTCATAAACTCTCGCTATATAATCGTATTAATTTTTAGTTGCATTCAGCCTCGAGAGGTCCTGCTAATTCTTTTAAGAAGAATAATCTGCCTGCCAAGGTAGGGATATAAGAAGAAGTAATCCAAGGAGTTTTTCCGTGACGGAGAGTCATCCATAACGATAAACCTTGCCATTGCATACCTCTGCCTAAAGTGCCGTCTGCGCCACCGATTGCGTAATCGGCTTGTAAGAATAAACCGGGGCCTATAGTATTTGCTCTGCAAGGAACTAGAGGCGTTCTACTCTTAAAACTAGTAAGCGCGTTTTGTTCTACCGTTAAGGGATGTATTTTAGCGCCTATTCTATAGGGTGCTTTCTCCCATTCACAAGCACAAGCGTAATCCTTAGCAAAATGAGGTTCCCAGAAAGCGATATGACACATTCTACCAATGCCGTAAACAAGCACTAGTTTAGCGCCTTCAGCCTTTAATTTAGCAATCTTTTCGGGGTAAGTTGGAAGATTAACCTTAGTTGCAAAGTTACGTTGATTAGCCGGTACGGTTAATTCACCAAGCGGGTTAAAAAGCGCTTGTTCCATTGCGTACTGGAACGCGCCGGGGTTATCTGGCGCTAGGGTGTTACCCTCGCCGTCTGCCCATTCGTCCATATTAAAAGTATAAACGTGTTCGCAAGAAATTTTCCACTCTTTAAGGAAATATACTACCCACTTATACATACCCATAGGTCCTACGGGAAGAATAAACGCTATTTTTTCGCCCTTTTCTTTTGCAATACGAATTTGCATAGCAATTTCGTGTCCCATATAGGTTTCGAATTCGCCTAAACTTTCGCACTTAACGGGCGTAAAGTTTTCGTTCCAAAACGATTGTCTATCGCATATTTTTTCGGGCGCGTCGATACAAGCGTCAATCTTGTCGAAATCCCAGCCTTCAGGATAAAATCCTTCTAACATACTGCCTTTTACTGTTGAATTAAAATTCATAATTTTCTCCTTAACTTTTATGGTAATAATCTTTTAGTAGTGCCCTTAAGGTACACTTGACATTGCTTAAAACCTTCGGCGTAATCTACGCCACTTTGATAACCTCTGTATTTGGAGCAAGTTTTAACCATATCGGCAAAATCAATGCCGTCGTGGTCTTTCATCCAAACGACTTGCGATTCGTGACAGTTTAACATTTTAATTTTAAGGTCTATCGTGTCGGTTACGTCAACGAATTCAGTTGGATTAAAGTTTACCCCTGCTAACGTATCCATATAGTAAATAGGAACCAGTTTTGCCGGAGTGATAACCTTTTGGGGATTGTTCGTGCTCGTTACGTAGTTTGGCAAAGTAGCCGTAAAACTTGCGTCGAAAACGAGTTTAGAAACAGCCGTGTGGTCGGGCATATAATCATCTGGGTCGTGCGTTATAATGAGGTCGGGGTTAGCGTAACGAATTACGTCAACTATTTTATCTCTTGATAAAGTATTGTCCGAATATATTTCTAAATCGTCGAACCCACCCCAAATCACCTCTATTCCGGCAAGAGAACCTGCTTTTTTAGCCTCGTTTGCTCTAATCACCTTTAGTTCTTCGGGGGGAATTACTATGTGTCCTAAATTTCCGCTACTCACGTGACAAACGATAACCGTATCGCCCCTTTGCACACACTTTGCAAGCGTTCCCGAGCAAGCGATTTCTATGTCGTCGGGATGCGCGCCGATTGCTAAAATTCTCACAATTTTCTCCTTAATTAAATTTTAGGTGCGTTTTCTAATAGATATTCTTCTGCCTCTGCACACCACAAACCGCCGTTTTCTTTTACTATTTGGTCTAGTTTTGCATAAAGCGGGTCGGTTTTACCTAGTTCGGCTAAGTCTGATATAGCGATTAGAGGAATATCGAGATGGTTGTAGCACACCTTTTTAGCTCCGCTTGGTTTATCCATAGCGTATAAAGTTTCTTCTACGGCGTTTAGTCCAAGAATATGAGATACTAAAGCGCCAGGTTTTAGTTTGTCTTCTTCAATTAAACCAATTACGTCAATCATATCTTGCGGAATACTTCCTGCAGTTCCTACTACGTGAATTCCGTGATAATGCACTCTATATAGGTTTAACGAACCTTGCAAGTCGTGGTTGGTTGGACCGGCAAAAAAGTTGATACAACCGTCCATTTTGCAGATTTTCTCGGCAAGGTTAAATAATGCGGGAACGGGCACCATAACGAATACGTCGTCGAATCCCCCGCCAGATATTTCTTTTAGATATTCGTCAACGTTTTCGATTCCGTTCGTATTTACGTATCTTAAGTCAACGCCCTTGGCTTTTGCCTCCTCAACGGTTAACATATTAGACGCAAAATCTAGTCTGTCTTGACTTAAATCGGTAACGACAATCATACTAGCGCCAGCGTACGCACAGCCAATATCAACCGTACCTATACCCATAGGACCTGCACCGCCTAGTATGGCGATTTTGCCACCTTTTTTTACGCCGTCCGTTCTGTCGTAGGTTTCTAAATCGGTATGGTATAAGCCCTTATATCCTCTAACGATACAGCCTAACGCTTCGGTT
>JAFZIB010000103.1 GCA_017554545.1 Clostridia bacterium | reverse complement strand
TTGTCCATGCTTTCCCACCAAACTGTGTTTTCATCTAAGTTTCTTGCCACGTTTGTGAAGATTGTGCCCTTCATGGTTGTCAGCATTGCATTCGGGTTGGACTTCATGTTTGTACCAGGTGCAACGCCAAAGAAACCGTTTTCGGGGTTAACCGCCCAAAGTCTGCCGTCTTCGCCTACTCTAATCCAAGCGATATCGTCGCCTACACATTCAATCTTATAGCCCTTATCTAAATATGCTTTGGGGGGAATAAGCATTGCGAGGTTGGTCTTACCGCAAGCAGAGGGGAACGCAGCAGCGATATATTTCTTTTCGCCCTTAGGATTAGTGATGCCGAGGATAAGCATATGTTCTGCCATCCAGCCTTCGTTCTTGCCAAGGAAAGACGCGATACGAAGCGCAAAACACTTTTTACCAAGTAAAACGTTGCCACCGTAGTTAGAGTTGATGGACATAATTGCGTTTTCTTCGGGGAAGTGCATAATGTATCTCTTTTCTTCAGAAAGTTCTGCATAAGAGTGTAAACCCTTAATGAAATCGCCGTCGCCTAAAGCGTCAACTACAGCCTTGCCAACTCTAGTCATAATAGCCATGTTAAGTACAACGTAGATAGAGTCGGTAAGTTCGATACCGATTTTAGAGAACTTACTACCTACAGCGCCCATTGAATAGGGAATAACGTACATAGTTCTGCCTTTCATAACGCCCTTGAATAAGTCGTTCATAAGATTTAAAGCCTCGCCGGTTTCCATCCAGTTGTTGATGGGAGCAGAGTCTTCTTTCTTTTTAGAACAGATAAAAGTTCTGCCTTCTACTCTGGCTACGTCGTTAACGGTGGTACGATGGAGATAACATCCGGGAAGTTTTTCTTGGTTTAACTTGATTAAGATGTTTTCTTCAACGGCTTGCGCTCTTAGCGCTTCTAGTTGTTCTTCGCTACCGTCAATCCATACGATTTGGTCGGGTTGGCAAAGCGCTTTGGTTTCTTCGATGAAACTTAAAACTTTCTTGTTAGTAGTCATATTGATTCTCCTTGCGTATTTCGGCTAGGCCGATATTTTATTTTTTATTTTTTTATGCTTTTTTACGCCCTTGTAGAGCGCATCCACAAAGTAGCAAAGTTTAAAACCCTTTCCTACCTCAGTTTATATTTTACCACACGCGTTGTCAAAAGTAAATAAAACTTTTAGATTTTTTCAAAATTTTTTACTATTTTTCCAAAAAATTTTCTATCCTTTGCCCCGCCCGTTTATTACCGTAAAAAACAATGGATTTTTAGACCGTTTTTGCCAAAAAACTACAATAAAACTTATTTTATTATCTCTCATACCATATATATTTAAATAAATAGTTTAAGTTTAATACGCGCGGGTGATTATGGATTACGAAAAAAAAGTAGTTTTATTAAAACAGGTTATAGAAGGTTATTCAATACTAAACAGAGAACTTTGCGGTATCGCCAGAATCGAAAGCGAGAACGGTGTTTGCAAACTCTATCTTTCTTTCATCAACCTTAAAGGCGTAGAGCGTGGCGAATATATCGTATTCATTATGGACGGAAACAAAAAATTATATTCTTTCAATCTTGGCGCGCGACCTCAAACGGTAACTAAAACCCTTTTGCCTTTCCCCCAAATAAACGGAGGTTTTTGCGTTGGACTAGAACATTTACAAGACTGTCTGCCAAGAAAAGTTGCTTACGGCGTATCGAGTGATTTTAAGTTTTGCGAGCACGATTTTAATACTGCCGTTGCCGAAAAATGTCTTTCGGATTTTAAGGAGGAAAAACGCACGGCAAAAGTTATAAACAAGTGTGAAAAACCCGAAGTTCTATCACCCGTTAAGCCTATAACCGACGAGGACGAGCAACAACCGAACGAAGATAGTTGCGAACTAAACGCGCAAAAGTTTTCTAGCGACTTTTCGGAGTTTGCAAAAGAAATTTACGACGACGAGGCGGTTGCGACCGAAAATTACTACGACGCCGATTTTGAACTAGAGAAAAAATTGAAAGCCGTTAAGGAGTGGGATTTTGAAAGTTGCGATAATGAAAATGAACTGTTTAATATGCTCGGCAAAGAAGAAACGGAAAAAGAACAGCCGTGCGCTCGTGGGTTTGAAGATGAAAACCGTGATTGCCAAGGCGAACGGTTTACGCCAAACAGACCGTATTTGCAATCGGTTAGAGAACAAGTAGAAAAAATCTTTTCTAGATTTCCAAAAGAGGACTGCTTGCGCGGATATTTCCCCGATAGCCGTTGGGTAAAAATCCCCTACGCTAAAAACAAATACTATTTGGTGGGTTTAATAAGGGAAAACTACTGCGAAAAATATCTTTGTTACGGAGTTCCCGCAAGATACAGCGAAAAACCACCCGAACAGTTAGACGGATACTGTTCTTTTATACCGCTATCCGTTTGCGACGTTAAAGGAAACGGATTTTGGATGATTTTCCAAGACGCCGTAACGGGAAAATGCGTTACGCCTACCAAACTTTAACCATATAAACGAAAGAACGCCCCGCGACACGTCGCGGGGCGTTTTAATCTTTTAACTAGGTTTAATTAGTATTTTCTTATAATTTCTTGCATTTGCTCGTAGCAAGATTCCATATCGGTTATTAACTTAAACTGCGTTCTTGCTCTGTCTAGGTTTTGACCTTCTCTTTTAGTTCTAAAGTACACGTCGCCGTCTAAGTAGTCGGCTAAAAATCTCATACCACACTCGTAGGTCATTAAGATTGCGCCGAACGCCAAGTTGTCCTTTTCGATTTGGGTTGCGCCTTCGCCTACTGCAGAAAGATAACCCTTTGCGTATTCCTCGAAAAGACTGATTGAGAAGTTTACCTTGCTTAAGTCTTTTTCATCCTCTGAGCAGGGATTGCAACCGAAACGGATACTGTCGCCAAAGTCGTAACAAATACTACCTGGCATAATAGTATCTAGGTCGATAACGGCAACGGGTTTACCCGTGTTAACGTCGAGCATTACGTTGTTAAGTTTGGTATCGTTGTGAGTAACCTTAACGGGCATTTTACCGCTTTCGAGAAGTTTTACTATTCTTCCACAATAATCTTTTCGGTCTAAAACGAACTTAATTTCTTCTTTAACGCTTTCCGCTCTACCCATTTTGTCGGCTTTTAACGACGCCAAGAAGTTCTCAAAACGCTTTTCGGTATTATGGAAATTAGGCAATACTTCGTAGAGTTTAGTCGCGTCGAATTGGGCTAATAGGTTTGCAAAATTACCAAACGCAACGGCAGATTGATAGAAATGCTCGGGTTTTTCTACTACTTGATAAGCCACGGCGTCAGTAATAAATTTATAAACTCTAAAATTCCCTTCTTCCGAGTGATAATAAGGCTTACCGTCTAATGTATAAACGATAGAAAGGCTTTCTCTGTCGGGGTTTCCGCCACGAGCAGAAATACGCTTGCGGTTAAACTCGGTTACGAGCATTATGTTGTTCATTAACTTGTCCACGTCCTTAAACAAGTTAGAGTTAATTTTTTGCAATATGTAATTGATTTCTTTATCTCCGTCGCGAACTACCGCAAGATAGGTCTCGTTAATATGACCTTCGCCGTATCTTTCGCAAGACACAAGTTCACCTGATAAATCAAATTGCTCAATTATACTGTTAAAATCGTACGCCATAGTTTTTCTCCTTATATGTTTGAGGGTAATTTGGTAACCATATCGCCCATAAATTCATCTACGTTACGACGGACCAAACTGTATTCTCCGTCTTTAAACTTATAAAACGACACCGACGCGTTCGACAAATATTCTAGGTTTGCCCAGTTTTCTAGCCCACCTAAAAAGTAGCATTCCAAAACGCGCAAGGTAGTTGCGTGAGAAACGATTAGAACTTTTTTGCCATCTAACTTCTCTACGACTTCGTTCATAAATTCCTTAACTCTATTAAATATTTGTCTAATACTCTCGCCGTTAGTCGGCGCGCTGTCTATAGGGTCGCGTAGCCATCTTGCTTGCGCCTCCGGATATAGCGTTGGCAGTTCGTCGAAAGGCACGCCTTCCCAGTCCCCGCCGAAAATCTCTCTCAATCTAACGTCGGTATTTATTTTTAAGGCGTGACTTTTTGCCGTTGGCGCTACTGTGTCTAGCGCTCTTTTAAGGTCGCTTGAATAAATAGCGTCTATTTGATAGGGGCGCAAAAATTCTTCGAGTTTTTCCACTTGTCGCGCGCCGAGTTCAGTTATTTCAACGTCGGTATGACCTATAAACTGACCGAGAACGTTGCCCATGCTTTGCGCGTGGCGCAGTAACATAATTTCAACTGCCATAAGCCCCTCCTTTAACTAATATCGTTCGTGTTTTTCTGAATTTTAGTATACTATAACCCACTTTTAAATGTCAATTATTTTCTTTAGGTGCTTATTCTTTAATTAAAAGCGTATTTTTATAACAAATTTTTAAAATTTGTTGCCGTTTTCTGTTTACTTTACTCCCGTTTTGTTTTATAATTATTCTATAAATTATACTTGGTATCAAAAAATGAAAACTCAAATTTTTAACGTCAATATCGTTCTACGCGACGGCGTCGTTGAAAACGGCTTTTGTTGCTACGAAAACGACTTAATAACCTACGTGGGTAAAGAAGCACAGGTCGCCGACTTATCTATCGACGGCAAGGGCGCTTACCTTATGGCAGGCTTTATCGATATGCACAACCACGGCGGTTTTGGTTTAGAATTTATCGATAGTTCTAAAGAAGAAATGGTTGAGATTTCAAAAAAATATTTACAAAAAGGCACTACCACTTTAGTTCCCACGACTTCTACCGACGAAATGTGGGCGCTCGAGGCTTGCTTAGACAAATACCGCGAACTTCTAGACGCGGGCGAAAATTTAACCTTGACCGGTTTTCATTTAGAAGGTCCGTATTTTAACGCTTTAGAGTGCGGAGCGCAAGTTCCCTCGCTAATGCAAATCCCCACCGAAGAAACGCTTAACAACCTATTCGATAAATACCCCTTTATCTCTAGAATAAGCGCCGCTCCCGAAATCGAGAATGGAATGCTAGTTGGCAAAATTGCAAGCGAGCGCGGTATCGTTGCCTCGGTTGGCCACTCTGCCGCCGATTTCGACACGGTACTAGAGGCAAAAAAGAACGGCTATACCCTTTTAACCCACTTTTATTCAGGCATGCGTGGCGTAGTTAGAGTAAACGCTTACAGAGTTGCCGGCGCAGTTGAGGCAGGTTATTACGACGACGATTTGTTCGTCGAGATTATTGCCGACGGAAAACACTTGCCACCTCAACTACTTAAACTTATAGTTAAGGTTAAACCTCTAGATAAAATTTGTTTAATTACCGACGCTATCCGTCCTGGTGGTTTCCCCGACGGCACTAAGGCAAAGAGCGGTAGGCTTGCCGTTGCTAACGACGTTATAGTAGAAGACGGAGTTGCAAAACTTCCCGATAGAACTAGTTTTGCAGGTAGCATTTGCACTATGGACAGAACTATTAGGGTTATGCACGATTTAGCCGGCTGTTCGCTACCCGATATTACCGTTATGGCAAGCGAAAACCCCGCAAAAGTATTAAATCTATCCGACAGGGGCGTTATTGAGGTTGGTAAAAAAGCAGACCTCGTATTAATGGACAAAGATTTACAAGTTCAACAGGTTATTTTTAACGGCAAAGTCGTTGATTAAAATAAAAAAATATTATTTATATTCTAAAGGAGAATAGAAATGAAAGTAGTTTTAGCAAAAGACAGTACTGAATTAGGCTTGCTCGCAGCAAAGCACGCAGCAAAAGAAATTAACGCCGCTATCGCAAAAGACGGCAACGCTCGTATCTTGCTTTCTACCGGCGCTTCTCAATTTACCTTCTTCGAAGCGTTCGTTAAAGAAGATATCGACTGGTCAAAAGTAGAAATGTTCCACTTAGACGAATACGTTGGAATCTCTACCTCTCACCCCGCAAGCTTTAAAAAGTACCTTACCGAAAGATTTATCAATAAAGTAAATCCCGGCAAATATCATTTAATCGACGGTTTAGCAGACCCCGAAAAGACTATCGCTGAACTTACTGCACTTTTAGCAGAAAAGAAAGTTGACGTTGGTTTAATCGGTATCGGCGAAAACGCACATATCGCGTTCAACGACCCACCCGCAGACTTCGACGACCCCAGAGCGTACAAAATCGTTACCCTTTCTGAAACCTGCATTCAACAACAACTTGGCGAAGGCTGGTTCGCTAATAAGGACGAAGCGTTTAAGCAAGCAATTTCTATGACCTGCTCTAAGATTATGGATTGCAAAACTATCATCAGCGCAGTTCCCTACGCAGTTAAGGCAAAGGCTATCCACGACACCTTAACTATGGAAGAAACCAATATGGTTCCTGCAACCTTAATGAAAAAGCACGCTGATTGCACCGTTTACGTTGACCCCGATTCAGCATCAATGATTAACGAAGAAATCCTTGCTAAATTTAACTAATAGTTAAAATTACCTTACAAAACAAAAAAGGCACTCTATTGAGTGCCTTTTATTCTCCCAAAAATTGCCAATAAGAAATTTTTGGGATAAGGAATAGCAATCGTTAATAAAAACAACCCGTGCGTATGCACGGGTTGTTTGATAGAGCGATTTGCTCTGACGTGGTGCCGAAGGCGGGGGATTCCCCTGTTAGGGGAAATGTCGCCCAACTCCTTGCCCTACCGTGGCGACAAAGGGGTTGCGGTCCCCTGCCAAGGGATTGAGCCTTGGTTCAAGTCCCGTTATATTTAACACAAAAAATAGAGAGGCCGTTTGACCTCTCTATTTTTTGGTGCCGAAGGCGGGACTTTCGCCTGTGCGACCTTCTCCGACGAATAGTGGGTGTCCACAACTTGTCTAATTTGAACCGTTTTATCCTATTTTCATGTCGTATATTTTTTTAAACCTTTTGTAGAGTTTTTCATTAGGACAGCAAAATAAAACTTCCATTTGATAATCTTCGTTTTGCACAATCCATTCCTTAATTGTTTTTAATGCAATTTTAAACATTGTCTTTGGGTTAATTTCACAATATTTTTCTAATACACAAGGAATCCCTATCCAATGCTTTTTTATTTCTTTTGCTTTATCAAGAATATTTAAATAAAAAGTTTTTAACTCTTTCTTTTTCCCATCCATAAAACCGACGTGCAAAACATTTTGCGCTGTCAACCACAAGCCTTTTGTGATTTTCATTTCGTTTGGTCTGAGAGTTAGCATATCTTTATAAACATCCAAATAAACGTCTTTATATTCGTTCAAATAAATATTAAAGTAAGCGTTTTTATCTTTAATAGATAATTCCGTTTTATTGTTTTTTTGGAACACAAAGTTTACCAACAATTCAAACCCAAACCCATCTTCTGTTACGTCGTGACTATGGATACCTATCTTATCGCTTAGTGGCTTAACGTATTTTTTGATTACCTTTTTCATTTTTTCTAATGAG
Source organism: Clostridia bacterium (assembly GCA_017554545.1). GTDB lineage: Bacteria > Bacillota > Clostridia > Christensenellales > Borkfalkiaceae > UBA1259. The sequence continues at coordinate 17,328 of JAFZIB010000103.1, read as the reverse complement.
CAAGGCAAATCATCTTCAGCAAATTTCTCTATACCTATGACTTTAGCAATAGTTTCTTTGCCAAAGAAAGTTGGAACAACAACTAAATCACCCTTTTTTATACTTTCATCTTCACATAAATAATAATATAATTTACCACTATTTTTAAACTCTATTTCTGCAACTCTATGCTTTGTCAAATCTTCATCGTAGTAACCATCTTCGATATCATTTAAGTATTCCCTAAAATCTATCAACTCGCTATCATCAATCCACAAATTGCACCCTTGATGAACTTTTTCTATAAATTTATCAAATTCTTTTTTTGTAAATTTTTGCGTTATTTTTATCTCGCTTTCATCTATTTCATTTTCTTTGTAGCAAAGTATAAGGTTAAAGTTATCATTAATATTTTCTATTTTAATTGTCATTTCTGGTTCATAAAACCATAAAGTTGCGTTTAATATTTTTTTGTCAGCAATTTCATCTAAACTGCAATAAAACTCTAGTATATCATATGTTTCAATATTTAGTTTATCATACAAAAAATTTCTTCTTTTGCTTTTATATTCAATTTTAACAGGCAAGTAATAATTGTCATCCATACCATATGGCTGACCTTCTTTTCTTTCTAAAATAGTTATTTTTATTTCTTGTTGTTTATCTTTCAAGTGAATATGTGGCTCTTGCATAACAAACCCTCTTTCTTCTTTTTTCCAACTTAATTATAACACATATTACGACAAATGTTTGTCATATTAAAAATTTTAAACAAAAAAGTCGTCTAACTTTTGCCACTTTTATGTGGTTCAAATTAGACGGCTATTGGGTGTCCACTATTCGGTGCTATGCACAAATTGTCTAAAGACAGTTTTCTCCCCATTCAAGCCCCGCCATAATCAGTATCTCACTAAAAGAAAGGGTACTCATTAGAGTACCCTTTCTTTTGGTGCCGAAGGCGGGACTTGAACCCGCACGGTATCGCTACCACTGGATTTTGAGTCCAGCGCGTCTGCCAATTTCACCACTTCGGCTTTTATTTTTTGCGCTTTGTTAATTTTTACTGTATTTTTAGTTAATTTTATGTTATAATTACCTAAAAGACGGCTTTAATTAACTTGCTATAAGATAATAGCACAATTTTTGCTCGTTTGCAAGCAATCTAAAGGATTTTTTATGGAAAAATTAGTTCTTATTGACGGAAACAGTTTAATAAACCGCGCTTTTTACGCTATGCCCGTTTTGACCACTAAAGACGGCACGCCTACCAATGCGGTGTATGGGTTTATGAATATGTTTTTTAAAATGCTTTTTGAGATTAAACCCAAATACGTTTGCGTGGCTTTTGACCTTAAAGCACCCACCTTCCGTCATAAGTTATACTCTGAATATAAAGGCACTCGTAAACCTATGCCCGAAGAACTTAGACCACAAATCCCACTATTAAAAGAAGTTCTTAAACTTATGGGCGTTTGTATTATGGAAAAAGAAGGCTCGGAGGCTGACGATATTATAGGTACGATTGCCAAAGCCACCGATGTTATGACCTATATTTTTACGGGCGACAAGGACTCTTTCCAACTGGTTGACGAGCAAACCGAAGTCCACTTTACAAAGCGTGGCATTTCCGACGTAGAAATCTATACGGCGGAAAACTTTACTCAAAAAACGGGAATTACCCCCGCACAAATTATAGAACTTAAAGCGCTTATGGGCGATAGTTCCGACAATATTCCCGGGATTCCCGGCGTTGGCGAAAAGACTGCTATTAACCTTATTCAAACTTACGGCGACGTTGACGGACTTTACGCAAACCTTGATAATCTTAAGGGCAAACTCTTAGAAAAGGTGGTTGCAGGCAAAGACCTAGCCTACCTATCTAAAACGCTTGCGACTATCGACGTTAACGTGCCTATCGACACCGACCTTAAAAATATGGTTATCGGCTCGACCTTTAGCCCTAAAGTTAAGGAAAAATTTTATCAGTTAGAGTTTAAGTCGCTTGTAAACAAGAACGAACTCTTTGGCGATAGCGACGGTTTAAGCCAAACGGATACCGTGGAAAACGTTGCCGAAGGCGACGCACTCCCACAAGTTATAACGGTAGAAAACTTATCGCAGATATCTTCTGCGATAGAGGGCGCAAAGGAGTTTTCGCTTTATTATAACGACAAGCTTTTTAGTCTATACGACGGCAAGGTCGAATACGCTATACCCGTTATGGTTTCGCTATTAGAGGGCGGATTTGGCGCTAAAGAAATTCTAGCCGTGCTCTCCCCCGTGTTCAACGCAAAAGTGCCCTTAACCGTGTTTAATAAGAAGGACTTAAAGCGTCTTATATATAAGGTATGCGGTGGCACGCTATCTTGCCCCACGCTCGATTTGTCTATTCTTAAGTATTTAGCCGATTTTGGCACGAACGATACGGCTGACAGCGTTATAGAAGAATACGGACTTTCGTTGTCCACGCCGGCGTACTCTATAAAAAAGGCTTTTAACGACCTGTACTCAAAACTAGACGGCGACACTAAAAAACTCTACGAAGAAGTTGAACTCCCGCTATCCGACGTGCTTTTCGATATGGAGCAATCGGGATTTAAGGTGGACGCAAACGAACTCTACCTTACGGGCGACAAATATAAAAAGGACATATTAGAACTAGAAAATTCTATTAGGGAACTTACGGACGAGCCCAACTTAAACGTAAACTCTCCCAAACAACTTGGCGAAGTGCTTTTTGAAAAATTAAAAATAGGCAAAGGCAAAAAGACCAAGACGGGCTATTCTACATCTGCAGAAGTTTTAGAAAGTTTAGAACACGCCCACCCCGTAGTCCCATTTATCTTAAAGTATAGAAAAATTCAAAAACTGCTATCTACCTATATCGACGGATTTAAGCCGTTAATAGATAAAAATAGCGGTTTAGTTCATACTTCGTTTAACCAAACGGTTACGGCAACGGGCAGGCTATCTAGCAAAGAACCTAATCTGCAAAATATACCCGTTAGAGACGAAGAAGGCAGAGAACTAAGAAAGTTTTTCGTTTCTAGATTTAACGGCGGTCAAATAGTAGGCGCAGACTACTCGCAAATAGAACTCAGACTGCTTGCCGACTTTAGCAACTGCAAGCCTTTAATTAACGCGTTTAACAACGAAGAAGATATTCACACGGCAACGGCGTCTAAAGTTTTCAAAACGCCTTTAGATGAAGTTACTAAACTTATGCGCTCTAAAGCAAAGGCTGTTAATTTTGGTATTATTTACGGAATTAGCGAATACGGGCTTGCAAAACAGATTAAAACTTCGCCCGCCGAGGCTAGAGGATATATAACTTCTTATTTTGCCGAATATCCCGAAGTTAAAAATTATATGGACGACAACGTTAATTTTGCCAAAAAAACCGGCTACTCTATAACTATGCTGGGCAGAAAACGCGTTATAAGAGAACTAGCGTCGCCAAGTTTTGCTATTAGACAGTTCGGCGAGCGCGTCGCTATGAATATGCCTTTGCAAGGCTCGGCTGCGGACGTTATTAAACTCGCTATGCTAGGCGTTTCTAGGCGCATAGAAAATGAAAAACTAAAATCTAAACTTATCCTTCAGGTGCACGACGAATTGATTATAGACGCTCACCCTGAAGAAATTGATGCGGTTATTAATTTACTTAAAGAAGAAATGGAGGGCGCGGTTAAACTAAAGGTTAAACTTACCGTTTCGGTAGGTAGCGGAAAAACTTGGTTCGACGCGAAATGATATGAAGAAATCACCTTACTTTATAGCCGTTACGGGTGGAATAGGTAGCGGAAAATCTGCAGTTATCGACTGCGCGAAAAGACTTGGGTTTAACACCCTTTCTTGCGACGACTTAACCGACGAGACGTACAAAAAATGCAAGGTTAAACGCTACTTAAAAAAGAATTTTAAGCACGCCGTTAAGGGAGTTATAATAAAAAAACCCGTTAAAAGCGAAATCGCCAAAACGGTTTTTAAAGACAGGGAAAAACTAAAAAATCTAACCAACTTTTTAGCCCCGATAATTTTAGCAGAGTGCCTAAAGCGCGCCAAAAAAATGGGTGGAACGGTTTTTATAGAAGTCCCACTCTTGTTCGAGTGCAACAAGGCAGACTGTTTTAATAGCGTTATAGTAGTGGTTAGAGAATTAGAAGACAGAATTAAATCGGTAATGGAACGCTCGAATCTATCAAAAGAGGAAGTTATAGATAGAATAAACGCTCAGTTTGATTACGATAGCGCAGATTTAACAGACTACGTAGTAATTAAAAACGACGGCGATTTAGAAAACCTTAATTCTACCTTTATATCAATAATGCAAGAATTATAAATAATTCTAAAATATTCACTTTAAAAACACGAAAGACTAACGAAATTATTCGTTAGTCTTTTTATTTTAAAATATAAATAACTTATTTATTAGGAATATTTATCTTGTCTAACTCGTCAACGTAGCCCTTCTTTTCAAATTCATAATCTTCCACAATTTCCGCTTTAATTCCTTTAATAGTCTGTCTTTTTGTATTTAAAGATTCTTTTGCGTCGGTAGAAACAGTCAACATTTGCATTCTTAAACTACCTTTTGCGATATTAGTAGTTTGACTTATTAATTCTCCAAAACCATATAAGAAGAAAGAACCAATCCAAGAAAATAGACCCCCACCCACTAAAACAATAAGACCAATTAAAATCATTTCTTTTATCCAAAAAATAATTGCTACAACAAATGAGCCAATAAAGCCCGCAATTGTAGCAAGTATGGCTAAGTCTTTGATTTTTTCTCCAATGTTATCAAACATAGCGTCCTCCAAAAACTTTATTTTTTTAAAATAGTATCACAACTATACTTGTAATGTCAATAAAATTACAAGAATAGTTGTAAAATAAAAGTATGGAAGATTTTAGTGTGGTTTTACGCAGACTGCGTAAAGAGAATAAACTTAGCCAACAAAAACTCGCCTACGCTATTGAAGTAACCCAACAATGCATATCCGAGTGGGAAAAGGGCAATATGGAACCTACTCTTTCTAACCTAGTTAAGCTTGCCGAAGTTTTTGAGGTTTCTATAGACTACCTTGCAGGAAGAAAAGATTTTTAAAAATTATTAGACCGCTAAGCCGAGTCCCTACAAGGGATTCGGCAACTAAATAAATCCTTACGGATTTGTGATATTCGTCTAATGACGAGTGAGATTGCCTTACGGCAGTTATATTTGCCTATGGCAAGTTGTGGATTTATTTAATATAACTTTGGCGTTAGCCAAAATAAAACTGCTTACTGTGTAAACAATATCACTTTTAGCCACAAGGCTAAAAATAAAACTAAATTATTTTAATCTTTTGTGGATAAAAAAGCCCACCATATTTCTCCTTAAAGCGAAGTATAGTGGGCTACACTTTTGTATTAAATTAAAAATCCCTTATAGGAACACCGAAAATCAAGCGGTCTTTTTTTTACATTAACAGAGTGCCTTCGGTAGATTCGATTACCTTAAACATTTCTACTTGTCTGCCCGTTACGGCGTCGATATAAACGTAATAGGTATTGCCAAGCACTTCGCCAGAAATTTCGTAACACAATTTTTCGAGATTTAATCCTACCGGACAAACGCATAGTCTTACCGACTCTATTTGCATTTCGGGATTAACCTTTGCCGCAGCCGTCTGTTTTGAGATAGCCGGCAAAGACAGTTCTCTTTGGGTATGGTTTGCATAGTAACTAGACGCCTCTAAACCTATAACCTGATTAGTTTCGGCACACACTCTAACCTTGACCATATCGGGATAGATTATAACCCCGTCTATTTCGGAGGCAAAGTTAATAGTGTAAACGTTTGCGTTTAGGTTTACCCAAACGGGACTTAAACTTCTTAAGCCAAGTCCTAATAAAAATTCGGTTGCGCTATCTATGGCGTCTTGAGTTTGATAATTTACCTCTTCGCACGAGCCGGCGTAGTCGAACATTATTAGTTTTCCACCCTTTTTAGAAATCTCTGCGTAAATTTCGCCCTTTTCGGTTTTACCCACGGCGTTAAAGCAGTTAAATCTAGAGTTGGAATTTTCGCTAACGGATACTTCTTGCAAGTTTCTGTCGGCGAAAATATACTTAAATATTCGCTCGGCGTCTATGCTATTTATTTCTTCTCCGCTAAGGCCTTTAACCGTTAAAGTATTTTGCCCGTCGGAGAACGGTCCGTCGTAAATGAGTTCGGGATATTCTACCGACAAATTTTGTAAACTGTTAAAGTCCTCTATTATGGACTTTTCGCTGTTTTCGTCGTTCATTTTACTAAACGAAAAACCGTTAGTCATTTTTTGACTCATTTTAGACAGGCTTTCTTTTAGTTTAAGGTTGCCTTCGTAGAGCGTTTTTAAGTTTTGAACGTCTTCGGCAGAAAAATCTTCGCCGTTGACTAGTTTTTTATTAAGATATTTGGCGTAGTCGCCTATTTGGTTTATAAGTTTGGTCGTGTAAAACTTGTTTTCGTCTTTTAAGGGCAATTCCTGAAGGTCAGCCTCGGCTAGTTCACTATTTACCGCTAGGTCTAATAGGTAAAGTTGCTTTGCTCCCGAATCGGAAGACGCGAGTACTTTTGAAAGGTTTAGGTCGATATTGTCAACCTGCTCTACTGCGTCGTAAAAAGCGCGAGTGTACGACGCCTCTAAATCTTTATCGGGCTCGGACGGTGTAAACAAAGTAAACCCGAGCGCAGTTGCAAGCGCTAGCGTGCTTACGCCAAGCGTGATTACCGCAGCCAACCAACCCGAATGATTTCTGCCGTGCTCTTTGTTCTTTTGCCTGTTTTGAATTTTTAGTCTTTTTCTCTCTTCTCTATTCTCTCTTACTCGTTGAGCGCTAATTAGCCTTTCGGCTTTGCGTTTATCTCTTTCTTTTCTCGCCTCTGATTTGGCTTGATTTTTACGTGCTATTTCGTTCTCTCTAATTCGGGCAAGTTCTATTTTCCTTTGGTTTTTTAGTCTTTCTCTTTGATTTTTTTCTTGGTTGCGCATAGCCTTTTTGTGAGCGCGTTCTTGCGCCTTTTCGTCTATGACGTTTTCAACCTTTTCTATTGCGGGATTTTTATTTTCCGACATATTTTAGCCTCCTTAAACGGCAAACACGTGGTTGCCTATAGTAACCGTGGTTTGTCTAGTAAATATCCACGAACTAGTTGCTATCTTTGGATTATAATAATACAAAGCGCCGTAAGTCGGGTCCCAACCGTTCATAGCGTCTTGCGCCGCCTTTTTTGCCGTTGCGTTTGGCGTTAGGTTAATTTGTCCGTCAGCAACTGCCGTAAAAGCGTATTTTTGATATATTACGCCCGACATAGTGTTGGGAAACGAAGACGATTTTATTCTGTTCATAACTACTGCGCCAACGGCAACCTGTCCCACGTAACTTTCGCCCCTTGCCTCGCCGTATATTAGCCTTGCTAAAAGGTTTAAATCGCTGTTAGAAGTTTGTCCCGAACTACCAGAACTTGAACTTCCACCGTTTATGCCCATTGCCGCAAGCGTTTTCGGGCCTGCTATTCCATCGACTACGAGTTTGTTCTTTCTTTGAAAATACTTAACCGCAGCCAAAGTTTTAGCCCCGTAGATACCGTCCACGGAGCCCGTGTAATACCCCCAGTTCTTTAACTTTTGTTGCATTTTTTTAACCGTTTCGCCTCGAGTTCCCTGCTTTAAGGTTATTGCGTACGCCGATTGCACTTTTGCCGGCGCGTTATAACTGTACACGATAAAACTCATAGACAATACCATTAAAAACATTGCTAAAATCTTTACCGATTTTTTCATTATTCCTCCTAAGCCTTTTTAAAAAAGTCGTTTATTATATCGTAAATTTTGCTTTTGTATATATAACTTTCTCCGTTCCCCACGAAACACAACGGCGGATATACCACACACCACCAGTTATCGCCACGGCCAGAGCCGAGTTCTATTATTAAGGCGTCGTAGTATCCCGCGCTTAAGGTCAATTCGTTATATACTCTCGTGGGAAATTTCTCCTCGCACAATTTGGCGTTAGCCGTGTAGTTAAAGCCGTTTTTTGCGAGCGTTCTATCCGCAACGGCGGTTATTTTATCGAGTAGCGATTTTATGGTTTGCTCCGCCTTCTCTTTGGTGTTGCACTCGGCAAGATAGGGCGTTAAAAACTTAACGACTTCGTCTTTTACCAAGTATTTAACCGCTTGCGCCTCCTCTAAATTCGAATCGGCTCGGATATGTATTCTTAAATATTCGGTGTTGGTCTTTTGCTCTCGTCTATCTAGGCAGACTGCCACCGCCGTTAGACTTATTATGATGCAAACGATTAAACTTATGCATATATTTTTCATTTCTTTTATTCCTCCCAGATAGCCTAGTTATTGACTCTATTACAAATATTTATACTTAAATTTATACTTGCCCTATTAAGCCCGTCCTTTTTTTACCTCTTTTATTGCTTTTTATTTTTTAGAGTAGTAAAATATAAATAAGGTTCTATGAAATATCACGTAAACGAAAAGGGCCAAAGTGCCTATATACAACTTTATAATCAACTTAAAGAAGATTTAATATCTAAGGCGTATCCTTTCGGTGCAAAACTTCCGTCTAAACGCTTGCTTGCCGAAGAAACGGGACTTAGCGTTATCACCGTTGAACACGCTTACAATCTTCTTATCGAGGAAGGCTACGTTGCCACCAAAGAGCGTAGCGGATATTTCGTTATTTATAAAGAGGACGATTTTTTAAGCAAGTCTAGCGCAAATAACTTTGACCTTAATTATCAACCGCTACCCGTTCAAACGCCTTCGGACGCTGAGGTGGAAACTTCTTTGCCGTTTTCGGTCTTATCTAAAACTATCAGAAAGGTCGTTTTAGACCAAGGTAAAAATCTTTTAGTTAAGTGCGAAAACAACGGACTTTTTTGCTTAAGGCGTGAAATTTGCAGTTATCTTAAACGCGCCGTAGGCATTAACGCCACGCCCGAACAAGTAGTCGTTGGCGCAGGCGCGGAATACCTTTACGGACTTATAGTTCAACTCTTAGGCACGGACCAAAATTACGGCGTAGAAAACCCCTCCCACGAAAAGATTAAACAAGTTTACCAGGCGCACGGAGCAACCTGTATTCCCTTAGATATGGGCGTGGACGGAATTAAATCGGGCAAACTTAAAAACGCCCCCGTTAGCGTTTTGCATGTTACCCCCTACAACAGTTTTCCAAGCGGAGTTACCGCTAGCGCGTCTAAGCGTAGGGAATATTTACAATGGTCGAGTATTTCTAACGGGTTTATCGTTGAGGATAACTACGATTCCGAACTGACTATTTCAAAAAAACACGAGGAAACCTTGTTTTCTCTTTCAAACGGCAGTCGCGTTATTTATCTTAACACCCTATCTAAAACGCTATCCCCCGGTATGCGCTTGGGCTATATGATTTTACCGCCCGAACTTACCAAAAAATTTGCCTTAAAACTCGGTTTTTACTCTTGCACCGTGCCCGTTTTCGAACAATATTTGCTTAGCGAACTACTTTCGTCAGGCGATTTTGAACGACACGTTAACAGAGTTAGAAGACAAAAACGAAAAAAATAATCTGGTTATATAAAAAATATTAGAACTGACTATTTTAATAATATCAAAAATGTGATATTATGATAATACGAGGTGATAATATGAACTATAAAAGAATACTTACTATCCAAGATATTTCTTGCGTTGGACAATGCTCGCTTACCGTTGCGTTGCCTATTTTATCCGCTTGCGGTTTAGAAACTGCAATACTTCCGTCTGCAGTTCTATCTACTCACACGGCGGGCTTTAGCGGTTTTACTTTTAGAGATTTAACCGAAGATATTCCTTTAATTAAAGAACATTGGGTTAAAGAAAACATTAAATTCGAGGCAATTTACACCGGATATTTAGGCTCTATAGCGCAAATCGATATGGTTAAAGACGTTTGCAATAAGACCTTAACTAGTGGCGGTAAATTGATAGTTGACCCCGCTATGGCGGATAACGGCAAATTATATTCTATCTTTAACGACGAGTACGTTGAGGCTATGAAGGGTTTATGTGCTATTGCCGACTACGTCGTTCCGAACCTAACCGAGGCTTGCTTTTTGACCGGTATAGAATACAAAGAAGTTTACGACTTTAAGTATATCGACGCCGTTACGGATGGCTTACTTAAACTTGGCGCTAAAAACCTAGTTCTTACGGGTATATCGTTCAGAGAGGGTTATACGGGCGTTCTGGTTATAGAAAACGGAGTTAAAAACTACTACGAACACGTTAAACTTCCCAACAGTTGTCACGGCACGGGCGATATTTACGCGTCGGCGTTCGTTGGCGCAATGATGCAAGATAAGCCTGCTTTTGAAAGCGCTAAAATCGCCGCAGACTACGTTTTAGAGTGTATTAAATGCACGGGCAAAGATACAGACCATTGGTACGGCGCTAAGTTTGAACCCGTTTTAGATAAACTTATTAGCGCGTTAAAATAATTAATAGTTAAAATTTAAACTCGGCTAGTTAGCCGAGTTTCTTTTTTGCTTGAATTTTAGATTTTTAAGTGGTATAATTTTATCGTATTCTTAAAAGAGTTTTTAAGACAGGAGAAAGCTTATGAAAAAATCGTTTATTTTTAGAACCTTTTTGGTGCTTACTTGCGCAATAATTTCCTTATGCTTTTGCACGGGTTGTTTAGGCGACAACGCTTGCGCTAGTAAAGTAAAAAACATTTTCGGCGAATTAAAGGGTTGCTTTGGAGATGTGAAAGGCGCTTTCGTTGACTGGTCCGAAGTTTATCTATATAACAACGGCAAGATTATCGGGCTAACCGAACACGGCAAAACGCTAGATACTCTTACCGTTCCAAACGACATTAACGGTCAACCCGTTTACGAATTAGGCGCAAACGTTTTTAAGGACAACGAAGTTGTAAAAACCGTTAAAATCAGCAACGGCATACAGCGTATAGGCGCTAGTGCGTTTAAAGGTTGTCCCGCGCTAACTAGCGTTACCGTTCCTAATAGCGTAACCGAAATAGGCGCTAGCGCGTTTGCAAAATGCGAATTGCTTAACAGCGTTAATCTGCCAAGCGGTTTAACCGTGTTAAACGACCTAACATTTTCGTTCTGTCCGTCGCTTACCAAAATACAAATCCCCTCTGGCGTTAAAACCATTGGCAGCGGAGTTTTTAGAGGTTGCTCAATGCTTAATAGCGTAAATATTCCAAGTGAAACAACAATTATTTACTCGCTCGCTTTTATGGATTGCACTTCTTTAACCAAAATAACTATACCGAGCAAAGTTGTAAGTATGGGCTACTACGCTTTTCAGGGTTGCGATAACTTAGAAGATATTTATTGCGCGTCTTACTCTAAACCAAACGCTTGGGACAAACAATGGAAAGGCGATTGCTCTGCAATAGTACATTGGGGAAATTCAGGCATTTAAATAACCGTAAAAAATTAAAGGATAACGAATTGCGACAATTCGTTATCCTTTTTTTATTTTTATCAAACACTATGCGCTTTTATTAGGTCTTTGCCAAAACGATATTTTAATAATTTATAGGCGCGGTCGCGTTGTTTTTTGCTTTCAAAAACGGCAAAGGTTGCACTACCACTCCCCGTCATAAATCCGTTTGAAACTGCCCTAAGTGCGCCTAGATTAAGCGCAATTTTATTTTCTATCTCGCACGCAGGCAACTCTAAATCGTTGTTTATAACGCCAACGAGTCCTTTTATATCGCCCTTTTTTAGCAAATCTACGGCTAGTTCAGTTTGGTTTAGCCCCGCCTTGCCTAAAGCGTCGAATCTTGCGTAGCACTCCCTTGCAGAAACGCTCTTGTCACAAGCGACTATTAAAAAGTATAGCCTTTTATTTAAGTTTAATAATTCAACCTTTTCGCCTCTGCCTTTCAAAAGGGCGTATCCGCCTTTTAGCATATAGGCGCAGTCGCTACCTAAATCGCTAGCAAACTCGGTCAAGTCATCGGTAAATTTAAAGTGCTTTTTGCACGCGTTTATAACGCCTGCAATATCAGCCGACGAACCGCCTAAACCACCTCCAACCGGTATGCCCTTACGGACTAATAGGTCAACGCCCGAAAGGTTATACTTTTTAGAAAGTTTTTCGGCAGTAATATAGGCGTTGTTGTTAGTAGTTGGGCAATCTAAGGGAATGCCCTCGCATTTCAATCTTATCGAGCCGTCCGAACGCGATTTTACGGTAATGGTGTCGTAAAGGCTTATTGAACACACCAAACTTTCTATTTGATGATATCCAGCCTCTAAACCCAACACGTTTAGCGTTAGATTAAGTTTTGCAGGAATTTTTACTTTAGTTTTTTTCATTATTCTTCCTAAAATTATTTTCTTCTAAAAATTACTATTCTTTCCTTGCCGGATAGCGGGAATTGCAATTCGGGATTGGTTTCCACTAAACTTTCAGGACTAACGTTCAATCGTTTTGAAAGCGACCAAAGGTCCTCGTTCGGCATAGGAATATATACGCTTATAGCGCAATTCTCGCACGCTTTTTCGCCTAAAAGGTTAACGTCGCTTACTATTTCTGCAACCGAAGTTTCCCAAGGATATACGGTAAACACGAGCGTACTTTCAAGTTCGAACTCGGTTGCCGAAATCATCTTTACCTTACCGCAAACGGCAACGCAAAGCACTTCGCACGCGCACGCTTGGTTGACAGGCGTATCTAAGGCTACAGAAAAAGGAGTTTCTAATTTGCGCGTAAACACTTTGCCGTCTATATCCTTTAAGAAAGCCGTCGTTTGTAGCACACCCTCTACTTTAAGACCCTCGCCGGTACATTCAAAGGAAACTACTTCCGCCCTTTCTCCACAAGAAGACAGTAGCACGGCGCCCACCGGCAATTCGTCCGTTTGCGCCCTTCCGTTTACCGTTTGCGTTTGTGAACGCAAGTCAATCGCGTTATCAAATCTTACTTGTCTTCCTAAAACTTCTAACTCGTGCGTGGTGCTGAACGCGTCGAAAACTACGCCCGAAGTTTCTTGTGAATACGCTTCGCCCTCGAACACTAAATTAACGGTACACAAAACGGTGCTCGAACGGTTTTCTAAATCTACCGACACGTCGGTTTTTAGCGATTTTTCCCAAACTCTTGCCGTTGCGTTCATTGCAGGCATAGCCTCTTCGCACTCGATTTCCATTCTGAACGGGAAAACTTTGTTCTCTCTTATTATATCTTTTTTGTCATCCGATTGCAAGAAGATTGCGGATAAATACACTTGCCCGTCAACTATTATGCAACCCACACCGCATTGAACGGAAGTTATTACCGCGTCTGCGCTTTGACAAAGCACTTCGCCGATTGCTCCACTCACTTCGAACTCCTCGGTGAGCGGATAGGTGGTTTCTCTAACGCCTAAGCCTTTATAATAGGTTAGTTCCTTGCTGTTAACTACCAACCCCTCGCTACCGGATAGCGTTTTTACTCCTTCACTAGATACTACGTTTGCCTTAATTAGCAGGTTTGCGCTAACGCCAAGTTTAAGTCCGGATAAATCCCCGTCAGTTTTCTGTACCGAAACGCTAAAGTTTACCTTTGCGTTTTCTAGCGAATTCTCGCCTTTTAAACTACCCTTAAACTCGCTTCCGCACTCACATTTTTTTACTTCACCGTCAAAGTCGAGATAGCATACGAAAAAGGTCACCACGCCTTGATATTCTACGGTGTCGCCTTGTACGGCACTAGAGTAAACGGTTGGTTTTGCCCAAATGTTTAGAATTCTGCTTACGCCGTCTGATGCTACGTCTGCTTTGCATTCCACTTTTTGCTTTGCGGTAAGACTACCTTTCCTTTGTGTTAAGTAAATTTCGTTAAAATTCGGTTCAAATGGCATAAGCCCCTCCTTTAACCAAAAGGTTTATTACATTTATATAACGGGGTTAGCCTTTTTATGACAATTATACTAATAAAAAATCCGAAGTTGCGCTTCGGATTTTAATTTTATTAAGTTTTGCTTAATTTACGCTTGCTTTAGCGTTGACAGTTTAACCCGTCCACACATATATTCCGAATAGGAATACGAAGTTTTGCCTTTATACGACTTATCGAACGGAACGACGGTAAACAACGCCGAATAAACGCCCGATAAAGTTCCGGAAAAACTTACGAACTTGTTTCTTCCTAAAGATACGGTTACCTTAACGGGTTTGGATTTTAAATCTTGTATAAAACTTTTTACTTGCGATAGGGTTTGACCACTTTTAATCATACCCCTTTTATTGCCTAATAGGTCGAGTATTATACCTTATATTAAAATTCTACCCGTTAGAAGTCGTCGCCGTCGTCTTCTTCCTCTTCTTCTTCGTCTTCGTCGTAGTCGTTAGCGTCCACGTTAGAGAAATCGAAATCGTCCGGCTCGTTGGATTCGGTATATTCAACGATATCCTCTTCTTCCTCGTCGTCGAAGAGCGAGTCGCCTTCCTCCTCGCTAAGTTTTGCAAGGGACAACATTTCTTCGCTGTCTTCTTCCTCCTCGGGAGTTTCTTCGTCTAAATATTCCTTCCAAGAATCGTCTTCCAACGCGTCCGTTTCGTCGTACACGCTGTTTTTTGCACATTGAGAACAAATCTCCTCGCCCGGTCTTAAATAATTTTGGTGACATCTGGGGCAAAGTTCTAACATTTCGTGCTCGTCTGCCTCGTCGATTGCAAAAATAAGTTGAGGACCTTTTTTGAGTTCTGCCTTACAAACGTCGCAATACTCTTCGCCCTCGCGAATATAGTTTAATTCGCATCTGGGACATAATACGTATTTAGCCATTTTTATACTCCATATATCATATATATTTAGGTTTTTTTAATTTAGTTACGCTAAAAGATACTTTTAACTGCGTATATTATATCTTTATAGCCTATAAAAGTAAACTGATTTTAAATAAAAAATTTAAAATTTTTTTTAATTTGCGTTTCCCCCGATTTTTGCCTAGTTTTTTGGTCGTTTTTTGTAAAAATATAGCGTTTAACCCTATTTTTTGGGGTTAAACGCTAATAGTTGATTTTGTTTTTAATTTTAAAAATTCCTAAAAAGTACGGTAGCCGTAAAGCGATTAAATTATAATTCTATCCACTCTCCGTGTTTGGGCGTTACGAAAACGCCGTCGGGCACTTCTTCTAAGAAGGCCTTTTTCATATTTTCGCAAACGTACGGCAAATCGACTTTGGTAAAATCGTGGTGGTGTGGTATAAACACTTTGCAACCTATCTCTTTTGCAAACTCCGCCTTGCCCCTAACCAAATTGGGCTCAACCGAACGTTGAATTATAGCCACGTCGGGTTTGCATTGTTTACATATATTCTCTAGTTCGGGGAGAGCGTCGTTTCCAAAGAAAAGTATTTTTACGCCGTTTGGCAAGGTGAATAGGTAGTTGCGATACTCTAAACTGCCAACAATATGCAAATCTCTAATACCATCTTGCTTACAAACGTCGTTGTAATTGAGTAAACGCTCGTAAAAATCATTGATGCCTGCTTTCTCAACGGCGTGCGCTTGATTTGCATGTCTGCCGTATAGGGCACGAATTTTTACGTCGTTAAAATCAAGTTCGGTGTCGGGATACATAGGATACATAAGCGCAGGATTATAGTTGAGCCATCTTGCTAGCGGATACATAGTTTGCTCACCGCACAAAATTTTTGGATTGTTAAACTTTTTAGCAAGCCTTGGTATATCGGTCACGTGGTCGAAGTGCGCGTGTGATAAACAAATTATATCGCATTTATCAATAGCGTTATAGTCTAATTCCGTTCCAACACACTCAGTTACGAAAGGGTCTGTAACCACGGTTGTTTTGCCACATTGTATTTCAAAGCAACTAACTGCAAGCCATTTAATTTTTATACCTAATTTTTGCATTTTTTACCTCTGCGATTTTGTATTTTTATTATAACACATCTGATATAAACTGACAACGAATTTTTGCGTTATAAGAAATTCTTATATAAAGCACCTTTAAAACTATGTACAATTGTCTTTGCAAATGATATAATTATATCGTAAATTTGTCAAGTACAAAAAAGGAGATTATTATGAGCCGTTTATTTGGAACAGTATCCCGCGGGGTACGCGCACCTATTATTAAAAATGGCGACGACATTGTTAAGGTTGTTACCGATTCAGTTTTAGAGGCGTCTAAAGTAGAAGGTGTTAAATTTTTTGATAAAGACGTAGTTGCAATGACCGAGGCAATCGTTGCAAGAGCACAAGGCAACTACGCGTCTATAGACGATATCGCTTGCGATATTAAAGCAAAATTCGGTGGCGAAACGCTTGGCGTTATTTTTCCAATAATTAGCCGTAACCGTTTTTCAGTTTGTCTTAAGGGTATTGCTAAGGGCGCAAAAAAGGTCGTTCTTATGCTTTCTTATCCCTCTGACGAGGTTGGCAACCACTTAGTTAGTTTAGACGATTTAGACGCTAAAGGTATTAACCCCTTTACCGACGTTTTGACCGAATCTAAATATCGCGAACTTTTTGGCGAGGCTAAACACACTTTTACGGGCGTGGACTACGTTGCTTACTATAAAGGCTTAGTAGAAGAAATGGGCGCAGAATGCGAAATTATTTTTGCAAACAACCCCAAGGCTATCCTTTCTTACACCAAAAACGTTTTGTGTTGCGATATCCACACTAGAGCGCGCACCAAAAGACTTCTTAAAAGTGCCGGTGGCGAAAAAATATTCGGCTTAGACGATATCTTATCTGCGCCCGTTAACGGTAGCGGATATAACCCCGAATACGGACTACTCGGTTCTAATAAATCTACCGAGGACAGCGTTAAACTTTTCCCCAGAGATTGTCAACCTATCGTAGAGGCTATCGCTAAAAATCTTTACGAGGCAACGGGCAAAAAGGTGGAAGTTATGGTTTACGGCGACGGCGCGTTCAAAGACCCCATTGGTAAAATTTGGGAACTTGCAGACCCAGTAGTTTCTCCCGCTTATACCGCAGGGCTTGAAGGCACTCCCAACGAACTAAAACTTAAATACCTTGCAGACAACGATTTTGCCGACCTTTCTGGTGACGCTCTAAAAGAGGCTATTAAAAAGAAAATTTCTGAAAAGGACGAAAAAGTCGTTGGTCAAATGGGCACTACCCCCAGAAGACTTACCGACCTAATCGGTTCGCTTTGCGACCTAACTAGTGGTTCTGGCGACAAGGGTACGCCTATCATTTGGATACAAGGGTACTTTGATAACTACACCACCGAGGAAAAATAGTTTTTTAATCTAAAAACGCTTGCAATCGCAAGCGTTTTTATATTAAGAAATTTCTTAAATTTGCTTAAATTCTTA
>JAFZIB010000102.1 GCA_017554545.1 Clostridia bacterium | reverse complement strand
TTCTAGCACGAAATATTCGTGCGTTGCCTGACGGTTGGTAACTATCGTTTTTTCTTCCATTTATTTATGATACTCTTTTTTTGTTCTTTTTGCAAGCATTATCATTAAAAATGATAAATTCTGCACGTCTTGACGTTAAATCTACGCCTGCTACGCATATTTTTAACGGTTGTCCTAGCCTATAAGTTACTTCTGCAATCTTTAGTCGGAAATTCTTTTGGTCTAGTTCAAATCTTCCCTTTAGCGTTTCTATTTTAACTAACCCTTCCACCCCGTTTTCTAACTCTACGAAAATGCCAAAAGGCGTAACGCCACTAATAACGCCCTCGAAAACCTCTCCAACGTAGTCGCTTATATATAAAACCTTGTAGTAGTCGTCCATCGCTCTTTCGGCCTCCATAGCGTTTCTTTCAGCCTCCGACGACTGTTTGGAAACTACGTCTATCACGCTAGAGTATTTTTTCGTTACGAAGGTTTGTCCGTTCGCTAAATAGTCTTTGATTATACGGTGTATAAACAAGTCGGGATATCTTCTGATTGGCGAAGTAAAATGGCAATACAGTCCCTCGCCTAATCCGAAGTGACCTTTGTTTACGGGACTATACTTTGCCTTTTGCATTGAACGCAACATAACCCTGTTTATAACGGTAAACGCCGGATTATCTTTGGTTTTTTCTAAAATAGTTCTGTAATCCTCGGTGGTAATCTTGTCGGAATAATTAACGTTTATTCCTAAGCCTCTTAGAAAATCTAAAAGTTCTAGATACTTATTTTCGTCGGGGCGTTCGTGAATACGATAAACGAAAGGCGTTTTATCACTAAACAATTTAGTGACGGACACGTTGGCTAAAATCATAAATTCTTCAATTAAACCGTGTGCAAAATCTCTTGGAGCGGAAACTATTTCTATCTTGCCGTCCTTTACTGATATTACGCTCTCTTTAACGTCTAAATCTACGTAGCCGTATTGAGTCCTACGCTCGTTTAACTTTTTTGCAAGTTCTGCCATTAGCAATACGTCGCTTAAAATGTTATCAAGTTGTTTTTGCACCTTTTTATCGCCGTCGATTATCGCTTGAATTTGACTATAAGTGGTTCTCGCTTTACTTTTAATATACGATTTACAAACTCTTGCCTCCTTAACGACTCCCTTGTCGCTAATTTTGATAATACACGAAAAAGTTAAACGAATTTTTCCTTCTACTAAAGAACATAAGTCGTTTGACAACTTTTCTGGCAACATAGGAATAACGCCTTCAGGAAAATAAACGCTAGTGGCTCTCTTAAACGCTTCTCTATCAATCTCGGAGTTTTCTTTTACGTAATGGGTAACGTCGGCAATATGAACGCCTAGTTCGTAACCGCCGTTTTTTAATTGTTTTATAGACACTGCGTCGTCGAAATCCCTAGAATCTTCCCCGTCAATCGTAAAACAATTAAGCGCCGAAAAGTCCTCTCTGCCTTCGAGTTCGAACTGAGTGGGCTCGGAAAGTTTTTTTGCGCTTTTAAGCACCTTATCCGAAAACTCCTCGGTTAAGCCGTACGTTCTAACTATGGAGGTCGTTTCGGCTTTTCTAGAAAATTGCTTTCCTAGAATTTCAGTAACAATACCCTCCGGACTTTTTCTGTGAGGATAGGATAAAATTTTACAAACTACCTTTTCACCCGAGCGAGCGTAAAGTCCTTTTCCACCTTTAATAAACACGTCGCAAAAGTATCTTCTGTCGTCGGGTTGCACAAAACCTCCCGTACGCGTGGAAAAATAGGTGCCAACGATACTTTCGTAGCCCCTTTCTATAACCTTTAAAACCCTAGCGACCGTACGGTCTTTTCCAACTACTTGACACTCTGCCAAAACTACGTCGCCGTGCATTGCGCCCCTAAGGTCTCCGTGTGAAACGAAAAAGTCTTCGTACTTTTCGTCGTCGGGAATAAAAAATCCGTATCCCCGCTCGTTTCCTTGTATTTTGCCTTGTAAAATTATCCTTTTCATATAAATAAAAAGCGGTTCTAACTAGAACCGCTGAATAGATTGTTTTTCCTTATAATATGATGGCACAAACGATAGCAAACGTTAAACATAAAACTGCCATAACGATTGCGCTGATAACCGTTAGTTTCTTCATTTTATGTTCAAAAGTTTTACTCTTGTTTTTACCAAGGAAGGTTTCAGTAGTTCCGCCTAAAGCGCTAACACCGGATGAGTTGCCAGGTTGTAGTAATACTACTAGGATAATAAATAAACCGCAGATTGCAAGAATAATAGCAAAAACGATTTTAATCCAACCGTGCCACATATCTATAAAAGTGGTTGCCATAAGCAAATTCATTAAATTCATAAGTATCTCCTTTAATTAAAAACCGTGTTCGGCTTTCAAAACAATGCTATTGTATCACACCAAAAGGTTTTTTTCAACTGTTTTGAGCCATTTTATTTAACAATTAGCGATTTTCCTGTCATTTCTTCGGGAATAGGTAAATTCATCATATCTAATAGAGTGGGTGCTATATCGCAAAGTTTTCCGCCTTCTAAAAGCGTTTTATCCTTAAAGTCTTTACCCACTACTATTAACGGAACGACGTTAGTGGTGTGTGCCGTAAAGGGTGCGCCGTTTTCGTCTAACATCTTGTCTGCGTTGCCGTGGTCTGCGGTAATTATTGCGTTTCCGCCCATATCTAAAATTTTGTCAATTACCTTTTTAACACAAGCGTCAACGGCTTTAACCGCGTCAACAGCCGCGCCGATAACACCCGTATGACCTACCATATCGCAGTTCGCAAAGTTTAGAATCATAACGTCGTATTTGCCGGTTGAAAGTTCTTTTATTGCTCTGTCGGCAACTTCGTAGGCGCTCATTTCAGGCTTTAAGTCGTAGGTAGCAACCTTTGGAGAAGGTATTACTATTCTCGTTTCGCCCTCTACCGGCGCTTCTATTTTAGCGTTAAAAAAGAAGGTAACGTGAGCGTATTTTTCGGTCTCTGCAATATGAAGTTGAGTTTTGCCTAATTTAGAAAGATATTGAGGCAAGGTGTTGGTAATCTCTTCGGGTGGGAAAGCAACTAAAACGTCGGAAAAACTTGCGTCGTAAACGGCAAAACCAACGTAAACGGGGGCTAAAAAACCACCTTTTCTTTCAAAATACATCTCTTTGCCAACTTTTTCGTCGAAGTATGGAGTAAATTCCTTTTGAGAGAACGCTCTAGAAATTTGTCTTGCTCTATCGGGACGGAAGTTAAAGAAAATGATTGAGTCGCCCTTTTCGATTAAGCCAACGGGAGCGCCGTTAGAGTAAACGTTGGTAGGAAGAACGAACTCGTCGGTAACGCCGCTAGCGTAACTGTTAAGAACGGCGTCAACGGCGTCGAAAGCCTTTTCCCCGTTTCCTAATGTAAGCATTTCGTAAGCCTTTTGAATTCTATCCCAGTTGTTATCTCTATCCATTGCGTAGTATCTACCGCAAACGGATGCGATTTTGCCGTAGCAAATTTCGTCCATTTCTCTTTGCAAGTCTTTTACGAAATCCACGCCCGATTTGGGGTCGGTATCTCTACCGTCTAAGAAACAATGAACGAAGGTGTTTTTAACACCTTTATCTTTTGCCATTTTAAGCAATGCATATACGTGTTTAGTGTGCGAGTGTACGCCACCGGTTGACAATAAACCGTATAGATGTAAATTTTTATCGTTTTTAACGGCGTTATCGATAGCGGTTAAAAGCGCTTTATTGTTAAAGAAATCGCCGTCCATAATTGATTTGGTAATTTTTGTTAGGTCTTGATAAACTATTCTGCCTGCGCCGATATTTAAGTGGCCGACTTCGGAGTTTCCCATTTGACCTTCGGGAAGACCAACGTCCATAC
>JAFZIB010000101.1 GCA_017554545.1 Clostridia bacterium | reverse complement strand
CTTCAAGTGGTATTTACTTTTTTACCGGCCGAGCCCGTTCAAGTTATGGCGGGCGTAAGTTTTGGCTTGCTTAACGGCGCGGGGATTTGCCTTATAGGCGTAATAGTAGGTAATACCGTTATTTACGTGGTATATAAACTATTAGGGCAAAGGCTAACCGAGTATTTCGAAAACAACCTAGAGTTTGACTTTGAGGCGGCTAGCAGGTCTTCTAAAGTGGCGCTAGTAATTTTTATATTATATTTTTTGCCAGCCATACCATACGGATTGATTTGCTTTTTTGCAGCCTCGCTCAATATGAAATATCCAGAATACATTTTTTTAACAGTCGTAGGTTCTATTCCGTCTATTTTTATCGGAGTGGGCTTAGGGCATCTTGCCATTGCTACTAGTTGGATATTATCTCTTTCGATTTTATTCGTATTGGTGGTTGTGCTTATAATACTAGTTAAGAACAAAAAGAAAGTTTTTAAAAAGGTAAATCAGTTTATAAAAGAAAGAGAACGCAAAGCACAAATACCTAAAAAACCAAGCCTTTTTTTATTAAACGTAGCGTCGTTTATTGCAAGTCTAATTTATTTTAGAAAAATCAAATACAAACTTATAAACAACGTGGGTAAGTTAGAAAGACCGTCTTTAGTATTGTGTAACCACGGCTCGTTTATCGACTTCGTTTACGCTGGAAAACTCTTAAAAAAGAACAGACCTAACTTTATTGCTGCCAGAATGTATTTCTACAATAAAAATTTGCGAAAACTACTTAAACTCTACGGATGTATTCCAAAGAGTATGTTTACTACCGATATGGAGAATGCCAAAAAATGTCTTAAAGTATTATCTAACGACGGCATAGTGGCGTTCATGCCCGAGGCAAGACTTTCTACTGTTGGCAAATTCGAAGGTATTCAAGACTCTACGTATAAATTTATAAAGCGAATGGGTGTGCCCGTTTATACGATTAGGCTTAACGGCGACTACCTTGCAAAGCCCAAGTGGGGTAAAGGCGCAAGGAAGGGTAGTTTCGTTACTGCTGAGTTAAATATGCTATTTACCGCTAATGAGATTAAAGGCGCGCCTATGGAACTCGTAAAACAAAAGGTTGAAGAGGCTCTTTATTACGACGAAATGGAGTGGCTATCTGCTCACCCTGAAATTCATTATAAAAGTAAAAATCTAGCCGAGGGGCTAGAAAACATATTATACACCTGCCCTTCGTGTGGCAGAAAGCATTGTTTGAATACCAAAAACAACACGATTTATTGCGAATTTTGCAATCTATCCGCCCAAATTACCGATAGATACGTCTTTAAGGATGGCGTTCCGTTTAACAGTTTCGTAGAGTGGTATGAGTGGCAAAACCAACTTCTTAAAAACGAGTTTATAAAGGACGAAAACTACGCCGTTACTTCTAGGGTTGAATTAAGGCACGCTAGTAAAGACGGAAAAGGCTTTACCAGACACGCTGGCGAAGGCTATTGCGTTTTAGATAAAAACGGTTTACTATATAAAGGCGCTAGCGACGGCAAGGAGATTGAAAAGTTCTTTGCACTTTCCGAAATTTATAGACTGTTATTTGGAGCAGGTGAAGATTTTGAAATTTACGAAGGCTCTGAAATTTGGTATTTCGTTCCTGAGAACAAGCGTTCTGCCGTAATTTTTTACGTTGCAAGTGAAATATTAAAAGAAATTTACGATAAATAGGTATTTTATATGGGTACTTATAAAGAAAAAATCTCAAAAAAAGAAAGTTTTGCGCAAATCAACACCAAGTCGTTTTTGATTGTGTTTATTTTGCTACTCGCGATAATTATTATAAGCGGTTTTTTAAGTTACGTAATTCCGCAAGGTAGTTACCAGCGAGACGACTTTGGTATGATAATAGACGGTACTTTCGTTTTGGGAGAAATTAAAGGCATATCCTTTTTTAAGGTATTATCCGCGCCCGTTAGAGTTTTCTTTTCGTCCGACGCACTCACTATTATAATGATAAGCGTTTTATTACTTATAATGAGTGGCGTGTTCAACCTAATCGAAAAGACCGGCGGTATAAGCATAGTTATAGGAAAAACGGTTAAGAAATTCTCCGCCAAAAAAAGACTGGTTATTTTGGTGACGACCTTAGTGTTTATGGCGTTCGGTAGTTTCTTTGGAATGTTTGAAGAATTAGTTACCTTACTTCCTTTAATTATCGTTTTAGTATTGTCGTTAGGCTACGACAGTTTGACGGGACTTGGCGTGTGTATGATGTCCGCTTGCTTTGGCTTTTCTGCCGCTATAACTAATCCTTTTTCGGTAGGAATTGTTGCAAACATTGCCCACACCCACGTTTTCGACGGCGTATGGCTAAGAATTATATTCTTTATTTTAGTCTTTCTTGCCGTTAGCGCGTTTTTGTCTTTACATATTAAAAAGATTACCAAAAACCCCGCTAAATCGTTAACTTTCGAAATGGATAGAGATAAACTCAATTCTATTCAATACCAAAGCTTTAATAACGTTTCTAACGAGAGAAAGATTTTTATAACCTACGCCGTATTTTTTTGCGTTCAGTTAGTCGTTTTAGTGCTGATTGCAAGTATTCGTTCTATATCTGGGCTAGCAATACCTATTCTTGCCTTAAGTTTCTTGATAGGTGGAATAGTTTGCGGGCTGATTATTTGCGAGAAAATTTCCGAATTATTTAAATATTTAGGTTCTGGCGTGGTTGCAATGCTACCTGCCGTGGTTATGATTGCTTTGGCGTCGTCGGTTAAACTCGTAATGACCGAAAGCGGAATTATCGATACGGTAATGCACGCCGTTATAAGTATGCTAGTGGGCAAAAGCAAATTCGTTTGCATACTGCTAGTGTACCTACTAATTTTGTTCTTGCAAATATTTATCGGTTCGTCTTCT
This sequence comes from Clostridia bacterium, assembly GCA_017554545.1. GTDB lineage: Bacteria > Bacillota > Clostridia > Christensenellales > Borkfalkiaceae > UBA1259. The sequence continues at coordinate 28,412 of JAFZIB010000101.1, read as the reverse complement.
GCTAAAATTATGCTTATTATGCCTATAATTTTACCCGTTGCCACAGCCATAGGGTTATCGCCCACAATCGTGATTTTAACCTATTGTATTGCAGACGGTTTTACCGACGTGATTATGCCAACTAATCCCGTGTTATTAATAGGATTATCTATGGCGGGCGTTTCTTACGGAAAATGGGTTAGATGGACGTGGAAATTCCAACTATTAATGTTCGCGTTTACCGTGCTACTACTATTTTTTGCAATTAAAATAGGGTATTAGGGCTAAAAGAACTAGATTTTATTCGGTAAAGATTTATCAAAAGTCTTACAAATGTCTTTACAAATATTATATAAAGTTGTATAATCAAAATTGAAAATAATAAAAATTTCTTAGCAATAAAGGAGTGTAAAAAATGAAACTAATTATCAAAGACAATTATCAAGATATGAGCGTTTGGGCTGCTGAACATATTGCTAATGCAATCAACAACCACAAAGAAGACCGTCCTTTCGTTCTAGGTTTGCCAACCGGTTCTTCTCCTCTTGGCGTATATAAAAAGTTAATCGAAATGAATAAGGCCGGCAAGGTTACCTTTAAAAACGTTGTTACCTTTAATATGGACGAATACGTTGGACTTCCCAGAGAACACGACCAAAGTTATTGGTATTTTATGCACGATAATTTCTTTAATCATATCGATATTCCTAGAGAAAATATCAATATTTTAGACGGTATGGCTAAAGATTTAGAGGCAGAATGCGCTAGATACGAAGCAAAAATCGCGTCTTACGGCGGTATCGATTTATTTATGGGTGGTAGCGGTGTTGACGGACATATTGCGTTTAACGAACCCTTTACTTCTTTAACTTCTAGAACGGGTATCCGCGCTCTTACCGAAGATACTCTAATCGTTAACTCTCGTTTCTTTGATAACGACGTTAACAAAGTGCCCAAGACTGCTCTTTCTGTTGGCGTAGGCACCGTTTGCGACTCTAAACAAGTTATGCTCCTTATTAGCGGACACAACAAAGCGCGCGCTCTCCGTCATTGCGTAGAAGGTGGCGTTGACCACGCTTGGACCATCAGCGCACTTCAATTACATCCCGACGGAATTATCGCTTGCGACGAGGCTGCTTGTGGCGAATTAAAAGTAGATACCTATAAATACTTTAAGGAAATCTACAAAAACGAAAAATAGTTTTTAATATTTAGCATTAAAAAAGAACGCCTAGTAAGGCGTTCTTTTTGTATTTATAACTTAAAGGATTGTTTTAGTTAAAGTGTTTTTATATTAAGGGAAAACTCTTTTCCGGAGTCGTTTTCCCTTAATAATCCTTTTTACAAACTCCTCAAAACCCCTAGCCCCTTAATCTTTAAGGGGGAAAATATTAAAGCCACCTTTTTTTGGTGGCTTTATTCTACGTCAATAAAAAATTCATCAAATGAAACGTCAAATGTTTTTACCAATAAGATAATGTAACCTGCTTTCGGCTCATTTACATTTCTTTCCCAATAGTCAATGGCTTTTTGACTGACTCCAATCGCTTTGCCTAATTTTAGTTGCGATAATCCTCTTTCAATTCTTAATTCTTTAATTTTTTCCCCAATACTCATACAAACATTATAGAAGAAAACTTCTTAAAATAGTTGACAAAGAAGAAATCTTCTTGTAAAATATGTTAAAAAGTGAGAGTCACTTAAAAACAAAGGAGAAAAACTATGTGTCCATATTATGATAAAGACAGAAAAATTTGTAAAATTTACAAAACAACGCAAAACGATTATAACGAGAGAGCATATTGCCAAGAATGTACGTATTCTTATACTGATTGCCCTAATTATAAACAGTTATGTAAAACATATAATGGTAATCCACCATCACCATATAAATTTTAAAAATTAATCGTAGGAGGTTTTTATGGTTAGAATATGTTGGTATTGCGCTTTTGCGTTTAGAGAAGATTGTTCAACGGTAACATGCGCTAAGAACAACTATACATGTAAAGCTAGAACTTTTTGCTGTAGTGGTTTTTTGGAATGTCCAAAAAAGAAATTTGTTTCAGATGAGCAATTAAAAGTGTAGAAAGGAGATAAAGTAAACGGCAACGTTATTTGGTGGTAATTGGTCTAATTTAGGCTATATAAAAGGAGGCACAATATATAATTCAAATTGGTCGATTATTGGATATATAAAAAATGGAACGATATATAATTCAAGTTGGTCGATTATTGGGTATATACAAGGTGAAACAATATATAATTCAAACTGGTCAATTGAAGGTTATATAAAAGGGGATACAGTATATAATTCAAATTGGTCAATTATGGGTTATATAAAAGATTAAATATTGGCTATTTATTATATAGAAACTTAAAAACAAAGGAGAAAACTATGGCATTAGAAGAAAAGAGAGAGTATGTAGATGGATATTATGATGGTATTAGTCGATGCTATGAATTGAAAGAGGAATACGAGAAGTTTGGATGGAAATTCGTAGGGAGAGAAGACTATGTAGATGCAGATGGACCCTATTATTATCTAAATTTTACAAGAGATAAAGATGCACCTTGGTATAATAGAGTTTGTGAATTAAAAAAGGAATATGATGCTATTTGTAGAAATGACTATGAAGGGATAAAGAATAAATATAATTATGAAGAAAGGGCAAAAATAGGCAAAAAACCAATAGAGCCTCCAAAACACAAACTTGCTGAGCCTTCTAAATTTTTCAAAGGAATGATTGTCTTTATAATTGGAATATTAATAATGTTAATTGGTATAAGTCAACCACCAGAAACGCAGGAAAGCATATTATATATAGGGGTTGCTATTTCAATACTTGGATTGATAGTGCTTTTGTCTAAAATAAAATATTTGCAGGGTTTAAAAGGCGAAGAAAAGAGAAAAGAACTTGAAAGGCAGTTAAAGTATAAAAAAAATAAGGAAAAATATGAAAGCGAGGTTAAAAAGTTCTTCGAGAGCAGAAAAAACGAAATAGAAGAGGAAATTAGGAAGATTTGTAATTAATGATAAAACATTTAATAATGTAGTGTTATTAAAAATAAATCAAAATAATTTTTAAGACATTTATTTCGTGAGCGAAACACAACAAAAAACACCATAAGGTGTTCTTTTCTTTTTGCCTGCCTACGGCAAGTATCTAAGACAGCGCTCGAAACTGAAGAAATCTAAATTGAAAATAGGTGGTGCAATAAGGGAGTGTTAAGGTTTTCTATTAAGGGAAAACTCTTTTCCGGAGTCGTCTTCCCTTAATAATCCTTTTTACAAACTCCTCAAAACCACTAGCCCCTTAATCTTTAAGGGGTAAAATATTAAAGCCACCATGTTTTTGGTGGCTTTATGAATGATTTATATTAAGGGAAAAGATTTTTGTTTTATTTATCGCTTGTCATACTTTTCTTAAATGCAACGACGCTTAAAGTAATGGCTAAAAGCATATATAAAAATATAGTTATTAAACCTAGTTTTGCCAGTCCGTTAAAAGTGTAGGCTACGTTAAGCGCGTTTGTAGAATTCGTTATTATTCTGCCAATATAAACGGAGGGATAAAAGGGGAGAAACCTGCAAAAAGTTTCAAATCCGCCCATAGTTTCAACGGGCATCCAGCAACCGCCAAGAATTCCAGAAACGCTTATAAATATCGAGCAAATTCCTGGCGCAGACTTATCGTTAAACAGAGTGCCAAGCAGTACACCTAAAAAGATATTCGTAGTTAAAATAGGTATAAAACTTATCGTTAACAAAAGAATTCTACTTACGGGTATAAATTTGTCTTTTGTCGTTAGGCAGAATATAAAAGCGGTAACTATGCAAACTACGGTTTGAATAATTCCAACAAAAAGTCCGACCAAAAAATATCCTAAAATAAAGTCGTGGTACTTCATAGGGGAGGAGTATAGCCTTTTTAAGAAGGAAGTCTGTCTATCTTTAGATACTACTAGCGCTAGGGCTAGCATAACGAACGAATAAGAAAAAACCGTGATTCCCGAAAGAAGCGACGGGATTTCAAAAGTAGGAGTTTGTCCGTTGGAGTATGAATTTATAACGAAAAACAGCACGAACATAAGTATAGGAAAACCCAAGCAAAAAACGTAGATTATAGGGTCGCGCAAGACTTCTAAAAGATTTCTTTTACAAAAATTTAGCGTTCTATTCATTTTCAGCCTCCACTAGTTTTATAAAAGCTTCTTCAAAGTTAGAAGATAGAGTGCTTTTTTTAATATCTTCAACCGTACCTATCGACAAGAGTTTGCCTTTAGAAAGAATAGCCACTCTATCGCAAAGACTCTCTATCTCCTCTAGATAGTGCGAAGTTAAAATAATTGTTATATTATTTTTAAGTTTTTTAATTGCTTTCCATAGTTCGCGCCTTGCAAAAACGTCGAGCCCAAGCGTAGGTTCGTCTAAAAATAAAATTTGTGGTTTAGAAATTAAGGCGATTGCAATAGATAGCCTTCTTTTAAAACCACCCGACAGAGTTTTTGCTCTTTGGTTTAATACTTCGCCTAAATTAAAAGTGCTAATTATTTGGCTAATCGTTTCTTGGTCGTTAGTGTTATAAATGTTTGCAAAAAATTCTAGATTTTCTTTTACCGTTAAATTGTTTGCAACGGAGGTTTCTTGAGGGGAAATATCTATAATTTGCTTAATATTATCTAAATCTTGGTCTAGATTATATCCGTTTACAAAAACTTTTCCGCTAGTTTTTTTGGTTAGTCCGCAAAGGATTTTAATAAGCGTGGTTTTACCCGCGCCGTTAACTCCTAAAAGCCCGAACAATTCACCCTTTTCGATATCTAAATTAAGATTGTCTAACGCTGTTTTGGTTTTGTAATTTTTATTTAAATTGCTTATAGATATAATGCTCATTACTATTTTTCCTTGTTTAATACCTTGTCGGTTAGGTTTTCTATAACGTCTGCTTTAACTATGGCAATACCCTTTTCTTTATCGCAAAGAAGTATTACCGAATCCCCAGGATTTATCTCGAACATGGTTCTTGCGTCTTTAGGTATTACTATTTGTCCCTTTTCTCCAACCTTGCATACACCGATATAAGTGTTCTTTTTCATAAAACTACTCCTTTCGTATAAAAAGTTATACATTTCATACTTATTATACCTTAAAAAGGTAATTTGTCAACGGTTATTTCTAGTTTTTTTACAATTCACGTTAAATAAATTTATTGAACTTGTTTTTGTAATGTGATATAATAAAAAAGCAAAGAGGAAAAATAATGTATTACAGACACAATTTACAATATAATTACCCCGAAAAACCCGACCAACATATGATAACGGTAAATCCGAAAAGGAAGGTTGTTTTAGACCAAAACTATCCCTATTACAACAAGTCGTTCGTGTTTAAGCTTGGCAAAGGGCTTTTTAGGGTGCTTTTAAGTTTAATAATATTTCCGCTTATGCTAGTTACTCACGGGCTTAAGATTTACGGAAAAAAGAATTTAAGAAGGCACAAAAAAATTCTTAAAGAAAAGGGCGCAATTTCCATTTGCAATCACACTTATATGTGGGACTATTTGGCTGTGTTAAAGGCCATTAGACCAAGAAGTGCGTTTATCCCCGTTTGGCAAGACAATATTAGGGGAGGCTTTGGTTTAGGTATGCGTTGGGCAGGCGCGATTCCTATACCTACCGATAGTTATAACGGCATGAAGGCGTTCAAAAAAGACCTGGAGCAAGTTTTTAACGAAAAAAAGTGGGTACATTTCTTTCCCGAAGGCTCAATGTGGTTTTTCTATCCCGACGTTCGTCCGTTTAAAAAGGCGGTATTTCATTACGCGGTTAAATACGATAGACCAATAGTTCCTATCGCAATGACTTTTAGGGATAGAAAGGGACTACTTAAACTATTTGGTAAAACTCCTATGATAGATTGTCATATAGGCGAGCCTATCTGGTTCGATAAGAGTTTGCCCACTAAAGAGGCAGAAATCGACCTACATAAACGCGCGTATAAAATAATGCAAGAGATGTGTGGAGTTAAAGAGGGCGATAAAACTTATAATCCCGACTATAACCCCAAAGAATATATTAAAACCATGTAAAAAACGCCAAAATATTTTGGCGTTTTTAATTTACCATTTCGTAAAAAGTATAGGGCGCAAGCAAAGGCGCGTATTCTGACCATCTGTAATTTCTTAGGGGCATAACGGGGTGGGTGGCGTCGTTAAAAATTAAAATTAGTGCAGGAGAAATATTATTGTGCTTAGCACAAAAATAATAGTCGATTAACCTTCCTTTTTTTATTAATTCTTTAGCCTTGTTATGATAACTAAAATATCTCATAATTTAATTATTGCCTAAATATAAATATTTAAAATTGCGTTAATATTTGCTTGCTTTTAATACTTTAAAGTATTATTATATATTAAGAATTTATACGCGTGGAGAGTTAAAATGCCCGAGTCGGAAAACCTATTAAAAACGGAAAAACTTAAAAATTTTTCTTATAAATTTTTAATATTTGCGTCATTTTTTCTATACGTAATTTTATACGCGTCTAGAAACTTATACGTTGCCGAAAAAACAACTCTTCAAGCGTTAGGCAATTTTGGTTCTTATACCGACCTTGCCGCAACTATGGAATATTATTTTTACGCTTACGCTATAATGCAAGTGGGTATATGCTTTTTTATGACTAGAGTAAATGTAAAATGGCTTGTTACAATTACTATTAGCGTTTCTAGCGTACTTACTATTTTGGTTGCCTTTACGTCAAACGTTGCTCAACAATGGTGGCTTTTTATTGCAATGGGCGTTTGCCAAGCGTGCGTTTGGGGTTCGCTACTAAAAAATTTAGGGAAATATCTCCCTGAAAAAATGCTTGCGTCGGCAAACGTGACTATGGCGTCTGGACCTGCCGTTGGATTCGTGCTATCTTACGTTATAGCGGCGGTGTTTGGTGACGACTGGACCACTCCGTTTATATTGCTCGGCGTAATTTTAATGATTACCGTGATAATTTATTTCTACTCGGTTTCCTTGGCGGGCAAGTTCCCAAGGCACGTTGAAATTCATCACGTTATTCGTGAGGACGGCACCGAAGAGGAGATAGTTGGCGAGGATAACGATTTTATTCACCTAAACAACAAAAAGAGAGTGGTTGGTTTTTACTTGTTCTCTGCTCTAATAGGCTTGCTGTTTGCAGGGTTATACACCGCACTAAGCAACAATTTAGACTTATTCTTAAAGCAAGTGGGTGGTTTTAACAATACGGTTAGCAAGTATATAACCATACTCGTACCCGTTATGGTAATCGTTGGCCCTTTCTTAATGGTAAAGGTGTGCGATAGGTTTAGGGATTTTATAAAGGTATCGTTCGTAGGCGCGCTAATCTGTTTGATGTTCTTGCTACCTCTTTTGTTCTTTTTTAATACTAGCGTGTGGCTATCTTTAGCGTTGTTCTTGGCGTTTTTAATCGTATTAAACGGTATTCGCTCGGTAACTTTATCCATAGCGTCGCTAAAACTTAGAGATAGGCTAGACACCGGACTATATTCTACCGTTGTAAACGTGCCGTCGTCGTTATTTACGGGCGTAGGGCCTAAACTTTTTACCATCGTCGTAGATAACCCAGCGCTTTCAATAACTCAAAACTGGACTAACGCATTTTTATTCGGTACAATATGGTGCGCAGTTACAATAGCGCTTTTGATAGGTTGCATATTCTTGGTTAAACTTTTGCATAAAATTGATAATAAAAACAAAAAGGCTGTTAGCCTTTAATAATACTTAGTGAAAAATTTATTTAGAGGGATAGTTTATTATGGACGTGCTTTTTAGTTTAGCAATTGCTCTTTTTGCAGGGCTTATGCTTTCAAGACTAGCAAAATTAGTTCAACTGCCTGCCGTAACGGCATATCTTGTTGCAGGCGTTGTGCTAGGACCGTGCTTGTTAGGTTCTATTGGGGTAAAAGGTCTTGGTTTTGAAAGTTTTGAATATATTGAAGGGCTTTCAATAATATCAGACGTTGCACTTGGCTTTATCGCTTTTTCAATTGGTAACGAATTTAGGCTTTCACAACTTAAAGCTATCGGTAAGCAAGCAACTGTTATAGGTATTTTGCAAGCCGTTGTAACAACTATTTTGGTTGATGCTGCACTTATAACGTTGCATTTTATAATCCCAGATAAACTTCCACTTCCCGTTGCGATAGTACTTGGTGCAATCGCTTCGGCAACAGCGCCTGCTGCAACCTTAATGGTTGTTCGCCAATATAAGGCTAAAGGACCTGTAACCGATACGTTGCTTCCCGTAGTTGCTTTAGACGACGCTGTTGGTTTGGTTTTATTTTCTGTGTCTTTTGGTGTTGCAAAATCACTTATTAGTGGCTCTATTGACTTGGTATCGGTTGTTTTAGAACCTATAATAGAAGTTATTGCATCAATTGGGCTTGGTGCTTTAATGGGCTACTTGTTTACCTTTTTTGAAAGATTTTTCCACTCACGTTCAAAACGTTTAGCAATGAGTGTTGCGTTTGTGTTCCTTACTGTTGCGCTTTCTAATTTTCCATCAATTATGGGTTGGGAACTTTTTGGAATTCAAATTGCTTTCTCTCCACTACTTACTTGTATGATGCTAGGCACTATATTCTGCAATATTTGTGATTTTTCTGAAGAACTAATGGATAGGCTTGACCGTTGGACAGCGCCATTATTTATACTATTTTTTGTTTTAAGTGGTGCAGAATTAGATTTAAACCAAATGGCAGATATTTTAGTTATTATTATAGGTTTAGTATATATTGTATTTAGGTGCATAGGTAAATACTATGGTGCAAGTTTATCTGCAAAAATGACAAAAGCTCCACCTGCGGTAACAAAATACTTGGGTATAACGTTGTTTCCACAAGCAGGCGTTGCACTTGGTATGGCGTTTAAGGCGGCGGATAAAGTTACAGGTTTGGGCGACATAGGGCTTATAATAGCAAATATAACCTTGTTTTCAGTTTTAATTTATGAACTAGTTGGTCCTTTCCTTACCAAGGTTGCATTAACCAAGGCAGGCGAAGTTGACCCCGAAGGTAAAACCAGCGCTCGTGGCAAACCCCACGCGTAAAAGTTTTCCTTTAAGTATAAAACTAACAAAAAAGACCTTTTTGGTGCAAAGCCAAAAAGGTCTTTTCTTTATGAACAAGTTATGAATAAATTTTAGTTTAATTATTTGCTATATATAACTTTACCGTTTCTAATGGTGGTTAAAACGTTAAACTCGCCGTCTAAAACTGCAAAGTCCGCACGTTTACCAACCTTAATTGAACCTTGTTTATCGTCGATTTTAAGGTTTTTAGCAGGGTTAATGGTTGCAAAGTCAACGGCGTCGGTAAAGGGCACGTCGCAAGATAGAACTAGGTTTTTAATAGCCACGTTCATTTTTAAGGTGCTACCAGCCAAAGCGCCGTTGGCAAGTCTTGCCTCGCCGTTTTTAACTATAACTTCTTGACCGCCTAGTTCACTTAAACCGTCGGGAAGGTGTTTTGCACGCATTGAGTCGGTAACCAAAGTGAATTTATCGTGAGGTTTATTTTTAATAAGTAGTTTAATTGCAGGGGCGCTTAGGTGAATTAAGTCGCAAATAGCCTCGCAGTTGAGTTGGTCAAAAAGCAGTGCGCTACCAACTACGCCAACGTCTCTGTGGTGGAGCGCCTTTTGCGCGTTGTAGGTGTGCGTAACGTTAGATAAGCCGTAACTAATAGCCCTTTCGATATCTGCGTATCCTGCGTCGGTATGACCTGCAGAGGCTATAACGCCTAAATCTTTAAGGTGAGAAATTAACTCGGTTGCCCCCTCGCTTTCGGGTGAAAGACTAACTATTCTTATCGAATTACCACTAGCCTCGTAATATTTATCAAAAACCTCTTTTTCAGATTTAGCAACGTATTCTAAAGGTTGAGCGCCAATGTGTTTAACCGAAATGAACGGTCCTTCTAAATGTACTCCTAAAACTTCTGCGCCGTCCTCGGGGTTTGCATCTCTGTATTCTTTAATAGCGCTTAGCGCCGTAGAAATATTTTTGGGGCTTTGCGTCATAGTGGTGGGGCAAAATGCCGTAGTGCCTTCGCTAGCAACGGCGTTTGCAATAATAGATATATCGCGAGTCGTTCCGTCCATAGCGTCAGAGCCCATTGCTCCGTGAATATGTTCGTCGATAAAACCGGGAAGAACTACTGCGCCTTCGTTATAAGCGTAAGCCTCGGTAATTTTACTATCGTCGTTGCCAATATAAGTTATAACGCCGTTTTCTACGCCTATATTAGTTTTAATAATACCTTTGCCTTCTACGTAGGCATTAACGTTTTTAAATCCTCTCATAAAGCCCTCAAATTATAGTTTTATTTGGTGATGGCAGTCATAAAAAGTTGAGGCTACCTATCACGCTTTAATTTTAACACTATAATTTATGCTTGTCAACAGCAAAAATGTCTTAAAAAATATTTTCGGGAAGAAGGGAAAAGGTTTTTGGTATTTGTTCGGTAAGTTCTATTAAAACTTCAACTTTACTAATGGCGTCTTTCCACTCTTTATCCTCTACTAAGGTTACCGTTTCAGATAGCCAAAGGTCGATTTCCTTAATTTCGGTATGTGGAATAACTATATGCAAAACTCGCTTTTTATTTAGCCAGTTTTTTTGAGCCGAATATACGTCTTCTTTAACGGCGCTTTCGTTTTCAATTTTGCGATATAAAACGGTTAAAACCTCGTTGAATTCCTTAAACTCCTTTTTAATAAACCTATTTTCCCAAACGGACGCTCCAACGATAATAAATAGGGCGCACAGTAGAGAAATTAACGACTTTACCATCTTAATCCCTCCTCGATTGTAAAGTTTAAAATTTGATATTTTTTGTTTTTTGCCTTAAAATAAGTTCTTCCGTTGCCGTCTATCGTCATAACTTCAACTTGACTCAACTTGCTACCGTTTTGCCTTATAAAATTTACTATATTGCTTTCGGTGGTCTGTAAAAAACTAACGTTACGTTTTAGCACCTTTCCGTTATTTACGATTAGTAAGGGTATGGACGTTGCAGTTTGGTCTTTTTCGGGATTTTCTAACGGCGAAAGTTTGCCGTTAGACTCAAAAATAGCGTAGTCTAGGTCGTCTAGCGAATAATAGCCAGCCGAACGCATTGATTCTATCAAGTCGTCAACGCCCATATTGTTACGCTTAAGTTCTTTTATTTTAATTCCGTTTTTATCTATTACGATACTTGGCGTGCCCGAGAGAGTACGCTTAAAAAAATCGCCTCCACGTTCGGCAATGGATATTAATTGATGCGCAAAAAATAGCGTTAATACGGCAATTATTCCGTAGATTAAGGGTATTGAAACGTCTGCCATAGGCACGCAAGCAAGGTCAGCTATTATTAGTGTAACTATAAATTCGTATGGTTGCATTTCGCCTATTTGACGCTTACCCATAAGTCTTAAAACTAAAATCAAAAGAGCAAAGACAATAAGTGTTCTAACAAAGGTTACCGACATAGTAGGTTAGTATGGTTCTTATGTGTGTTTTTATGCCGCAATTGTTGACTAAATGCTAAAAAATATGTTATCATATCTCCGTAGAGTAACAAAGATGCGTAAAGTGTTGCAAAATGGGATGTCGTTTGCAAACGAAAGGTTATACCTGCGGTATCTTTGTGCGTCCGCTATAAATTACTTAAGATAATTACATTTTAAGGTCAGTTTATCGGTCTCTCTAAATTTACTACGGGAGATAATTTATGTTAAACAATCTTTTATTCGTTAAACCTAATCCCTTTGATTTCGAGGTAATATTTGGAAATATTTTAAGCGAATGGTATTTCTACGTGGCACTGGTAGTAATTGTAGTTAGCGTAGTGTTATTCGCTATATTTAAAGACGGATATAGAAACGCCTTATCACACACCCAAAAACTAGTTTATTGCGCGTTGTTTTCGGCACTATGTTTCTTGGCTAATTGGTTTACAATAGATATAATACCTAAGGTTTGGCAGTTTTCGTTTATTGCGTTGGTTGGTTTTTTATCCGGATATATCTTGGGCGCAGGCTGGGGCTTTGCGGCGGCGTTCGTAGGAGATTTAATTTGCGGAATAATTAGGCCGACCGGAGTTTATAACCCTATAATAGGTATAGGTACGGCTATGTGGGGCTTAATTCCTGGAATCGTGTTTGCTCTAAACGGTAAGCGTAAATATTTAAAAACCATAATTTCTTTTTCGGTATGTTTTATACTTAGTTCTTGCCTAATAAATACTTTGGGTATAGCGCTAATGTATCAAATGTCGTTTACAAAACTACTTTATTTATTGCCTTATAAGTTGTTAGGCGTTGTAATCAATTTTGCAATTTGCTTGCCACTCGTCGTGCTACTACCCAAAATTCTGCCAAAAGATAAATTCTTTATATAAAGTAAAAAACGGCTTAGTTTAAGCCGTTTTTTCAATGGTATTTTTAAGAGGGGACTTTTTTAGTACCCCTTTTATTTTTTTGCTTAGCGATTTAAATTCTACTAGGCTAAACCCAAAAAAGAGTAAGCAGTTAAAAATCATCATAATTGCCGAGCAAACGGCAAAGTTAAAAAACGTTCCCAAAACGGGCAATAGCATTTTTTCGAGCATAAGCCCAAGTATAGCGGTGGGTATAACGGTTAGTGACGAGCCTAAAACCAGCCTTAGATATTTTGGCTTTAATGGGCAGTTTTTATTTAGCAATCTTAAATTTAGCACGCTCGTTAGTCCGTAAACGAAACTAAAACCTATCAGCAACGCGTAAATTCCGACCATTGACGGCAAAAACCACACCGAAATTAACATTAATCCACCTCCAACTATATAAAACGATAGAGTTTTATGTTCTAAGCCTATTGAGTTTAGCATACTGGTCGAAAGGTTAGAGAGGCTCATAAATTGCATTAAAAAGGCCGATACGGATAAATACTTGCCACAATTAACGCTCTTAAACACTAACACGCCTATTTCTTCTCCACATACGAAAAATACGGGTATAAATAGCGTTGTTAAGCAGGTGGCAAGTTTAATTGCCTTTTCGATATCTCTCTTAAGATAAAAATATTGTTTTTTATAGTAGTTTTCGGCAATTTCGGGGATAAGCACTAAGGTAAAAGAGCCTATAAGCGTAGTGGGAATAAATAGTATTGGAAGCGCCTGACCGCACGCCGCGCCGAAAACCGTCATAGCCTCGTTAGAACTCATACCGCTAGCAACCAGTCTTATCGGAAGAATTACCGAAACTAATGATACGGCAAGTGAATTTGCCGTACGCATAGCCGTTACGGGTGCTGAGGATAAAATAAGAGGCTTTAACTCTGAAATAGGGTTTCGCAGTTTGTTCTTTCTTGCAACGAATACGATTATAGATAGCGTAAAAGAAAAAACGTACGATATTAAAACGGCAACGCCGGCACGCACAGCGCCTTGATAAACGCTCGTTGCGCGGTTAATTAAAAATATACCGCAACAAATCATACATATTTCTTCAAGGAGTTCTATAATGCTATACGGCAAAAAGTCTTTATATCCCCAAAAGACTCCGCGAAGAACCGAGTAAACCGAAGTAAAAATTAGCCCCGGTAATATAATTAAAAAAACCTTATAACATCTTGGGTCGGCAAATAAAAATGTAAAGCCTTTACCAAAAAAAATAAAAACTAAACACACGGGTATAGCGGTTGCCAAGGTGAGTGAAAGCCCTGCCGAAATAACCTTTTCGGCTTTAATTAAATTATTTTCCGAGCGGTGCTTAGTGATAAGTCGCGAAACGGTAACCGGCGTTCCAGAGCAACAAGCGGTATAAAGTAGCCCGAAAACCGAAAGCGCAACTTGATATAAACCAATACCTTCTTCTCCGATTGATTGAGAAAGAAAAATCCTGTATAAAAAGCCTAAAATTTTCTCTGCTACCGAAAAAACGGTTACGATAGCCACCGTTTTGAAAAAAGTTCTCAAGTTAGCCCCCTAAAAAACGCTTATAAAGAATTCTATTCTTAAAGTTTTATAAATATAATACCGTATGGAAAAGTTTTATTATAGCGTTAAGCGTGGCGACACCGCGTTAAAAATAGCCGAAAGATTTTCTATTCCCGTTACCGTTTTAATTAGGGATAACGCTCTATCTGCCGAAGTGTACGAGGGGCAGGTTTTAGTAGTAATTAATAGAGGTGGATTTTTATATACGGTGCGACCGGAAGATACCTTAAAATCAATTGCCAAAAAGTTTGACAAACAAGAGAGCGAAATTAGGGTGCAAAACGGACTAGACTATATTTTTTACGGCATAAAAATTCTATTGTAAAAATAAAAAAGGCTTGGATTTTCCAAGCCTTTTAAGTTGTAAACAATTATTTAGTTTGTTCTAAGAGTTTTTTAAGCAAGGGGTAAAGGTTTTTTGCCATAAAATAAAAACCAAAGTCGTTTAGGTGACAACCGTCAACCGTACAGTTGGCAAGATTTTCTTTAGGTAGTAGAGTTTCGCCGTCAACGAAATAAACGTTTTTATCGCCTTGTTCTACTGCTTTATCGTAGGTAGCCTTAATAACCGCTTTACGCAAATATCCGTCAGCGTAATTTTGCGGATTAGTTCTTGAAAGCATAACGATAGGCGTTTGTCCGTGGGCGTTCCTAACCGTTTTATAAAGGTTGTAGTGGGTGTTTTGCAGGTGTTCTACCGAAGGCGCGTTGTGGTCGTAGTCAAAAACGTAAATAGAAGGATTTAAACTCGCTAAGTATTCGCAGGTGAACTGTTCTCCACGGCAACTGCCCGACGCGCTAACGTTAAACACGTCGGTATCTAGCATATCGGATAGCAATCCAACTAGGTCGCACCCCGGTCTGCTAGCGCAAGAGCCTTGTGTTATAGAATTTCCGTAAAAGGCAATAGGTTTAGTATATTCGTATTTACAACCACTCTTTATATAACAGCCCTCTTTAACGCCTATAGACAGTTTTTTAACTCCACCGTAAAGGGGAAAGAAAAGTTTAATTTCGTGCTCTACGGCGTCGTCGATAGGGGCAAAGGTAACCTTGCGTTCGAATTCAACCTTGTTTTCATCAAAATTTAAATTGTTTAGTTCTGGCGAAACCTGACTAACAAATTTATCGTTAGAATATACGGAAATACCGTAAAGTGTTGTAAACGCCATAATTCTTGACACTTTACCCTCGGCAATGCGTTCGGTCACCTTAAAAATTAGGTAGGGTGAATTAGTCTTAAATCTAATTCGGCCACCCGTAGTGTTATCTGAAGTGACCTTAAAGCCTAAATTCATTTTTTCACCTATTTCGGTAGGAAACTTTCTAAAGTCGCCCTCTTTTTCGGAATAATACATTCCGTATATATCGAACGGGGGTTTACCTGCGTCGTAAAAAGTTTCGCCGTTTACGATAAAACTTTCTACGGCAAAGTTCTTATCGATTTTTGTAAGATTGTTTTCGAAATTCATAAACGTTCCTAAAAGAAAACTGCCTAAGAAACGTTAGGCAGTTAAAAGTTTAATTTATTATTTGCATTCGTCTGCTTTGCCTGCACAACCTAAAACGTTAATTAGTTTGTGGCGAACGATTTCTTTAATGTTTGCTCTTGCAGGTTTTAAGTATTCTCTGGGGTCGAACTTGTCGGGGTGTTCGTTAAAGAATTTACGAACGGTACCGGTCATTGCTAAACGAAGGTCAGAGTCGATATTGATTTTGCAAACGGAAAGAGCGGCAGCCTCGCGAAGTTGAGCCTCG
Source organism: Clostridia bacterium (assembly GCA_017554545.1). Taxonomy (GTDB): domain Bacteria; phylum Bacillota; class Clostridia; order Christensenellales; family Borkfalkiaceae; genus UBA1259. The sequence goes on along the minus strand of JAFZIB010000101.1, from coordinate 12,660 downwards.
GGAACGCCGATAGCGTTGGGCATTTTACCACCGTTTTCGTTAACCATCTTAACGTAGTCTTGAGGAACTGAAGAAGAACCGTGTAAAACGATAGGGAATCCGGGAAGTTTAGCACTAACTGCCTCTAAAATATCAAAACGTAGGGGAGGGGGAACTAAAATACCGTCTTCGTTAACGGTGCATTGTTCGGGAGTGAACTTATAAGCGCCGTGAGAAGTACCAATAGCGATTGCTAAACTGTCAACGCCCGTTCTTTCAACGAATTCGATAACTTCTTCGGGTTTGGTGTAAGATTCGTTGCCAGCTTCAACCTTAACGTCGTCTTCGATACCGGCTAAAGTACCTAATTCGCCTTCTACGGTAACGTATGGGTTGTGCGCGTGAGCGTATTCAACTACCTTTTTGGTTAAAGCAATGTTTTCTTCGAAAGGAAGGTGGCTACCGTCAATCATAACCGAGGTGAAACCGCCGTCGATACAAGCTTTACAAGTTTCGAAGTCGGGACCGTGGTCTAAGTGGAGCGCGATTGGAATTTCGGGGCACTCTTTAACTGCAGCCTCTACTAGTTTTACTAAATAAGTGTGGTTTGCGTATGCTCTTGCACCCTTACTAACTTGTAAAATAACGGGAGAGTTTTCTTCCTTACAAGCTTCGGTGATGCCTTGCACGATTTCCATGTTGTTAACGTTGAACGCGCCGATTGCATAACCGTTTTTGTAGGCTTGTTCAAACATTTTTTTGGTGTTAACCAATGCCATTTGTATATCCTCCAAATAAAAAAATCAAATTTAAGTAATAATAGGTGTTAAACCTAATCGATACAACTTTATTGTATAACATTTTTAAATATTTTGCAAATAAATTTATAATTATTTATAAAATACTTTGTAAATTTGCCGTTAAGTTGTATAATAAACGTGTATTTAGTTAAAAGGAGTGCAAAATGAAAGACTGTAGAATAGATAAACTTGCCCATAATCTTATTAATTACTCTTGTTCACTTAAAAAGGGCGAAAAGGTTTTAATCGAGGCAAAGGGCATAGACTATATGTTCGTTAACGCTCTAATAGACGAGGCGTATAAAGTGGGCGCTTATCCCTTCGTTGAATTATACGACAACAGGGTGAGCCGTGCGCTAGTTATGGGTATGAGCGAAGAACACGCAAAACTTCGCGCAAAGTTCGACAGCGCTCGCATGAGCGAGATGGACGCCTATATCGGTATCCGCGGTGGAGACAACTGCAACGAGATGAGCGACGTGCCCGAAGAAAAGGTAACCATAGAAAACAAATATTATTCTCACCCCGTTCATCACGAACTCAGGGTTAAAAATACCAAGTGGGTGGTTTTGCGTTATCCTAATCCCGGCATGGCTCAGCAAGCCAACATGTCCACGGACGCCTTTGAAGAATTCTATTTTAACGTTTGCAATCTAGATTATTCTAAAATGGACAAGGCTATGGACGCCTTGAAGAATAGACTTGATAAAGCCGACAAGGTGCGCATAGTAGCAAAAGGCACCGATATTAGTTTTTCTATTAAGGGCATAGGCAGTACCAAATGCGCCGGCGAAAGAAATATTCCCGATGGCGAAATTTACACCGCGCCCGTAAAGGACAGCGTTAACGGCGTTATTACCTACAACACTCCCTCGGTAGAAAACGGTTTTAAGTTCGAGAACGTTTGCCTAACCTTTAAGGACGGTAAAATAATAAACGCAACTGCAAACGATACCGAAAGGGTAAACAAAATGTTCGAAATCGACGAGGGTGCTAGATACGTAGGCGAATTTGCGTTCGGCGTAAATCCTTATATAGTTAACCCTATGGGCGATATATTATTCGACGAAAAAATCTCCGGCTCAATCCACTTTACGCCCGGTTGTTGTTACGAAGACGCTTTTAACGGAAACGTTTCTGCGTTGCATTGGGACTTAGTGCAAATTCAAACCAAAGAATACGGTGGCGGAGAAATTTATCTCGACGGGGAACTAATTCGTAAAGATGGATTGTTCGTAACCGAAGATTTACTGTGTTTAAACCCCGAAAATTTAAAATAGGCTGTTAAAATATTTGACTTAAAAAAGTATTTATATTAAAATATACTGGAAAATATTGAAAAATCTTATTTGGAGGACATAAAAATGTCAAAAGTAACCAAAGTTGCAATTAACGGTTTCGGCCGTATCGGTCGTCTCGCTTTCCGTCAAATGTTCGGCGCTGAAGGCTACGAAGTAGTAGCAATCAACGACTTAACTAGCCCCAAGATGCTCGCTCACTTATTAAAGTACGACACCATGCAAGGCAACTACGCACGTGACCACAAAGTGGACTTCGCAGAAGCAGTTCTCAACGAAGACGGTTCTGTTAAGGAAAACGGTTATATCGTAGTAGACGGCAAGAAAATCACTATTTATGCTATGGCTAAGGCTGCTGAACTTCCCTGGGGCCAACTCGGTATCGACGTAGTATTAGAATGTACCGGTTTCTACACCAGCAAAGCAAAAGCTCAAGCACATATCGACGCTGGCGCAAAGAACGTAGTTATTTCTGCTCCTGCAGGTAACGACCTTCCCACTATCGTTTACAACACCAACCACAAGACTTTAACCAAGGACGACCACATCATTTCTGCTGCATCTTGCACCACCAACTGTCTCGCTCCTATGGCTAAAGCACTTAACGATTTAGCACCTATCGAAGCAGGTATCATGACCACCGTTCACGCTTACACCGGTGACCAAATGATTCTCGACGGTCCTCAAAGAAAGGGTGACCTCCGTCGTTCTAGAGCAGGCGCTATGAATATCGTTCCCAACTCTACCGGCGCTGCAAAGGCAATCGGTTTAGTTATCCCCGAACTCAACGGCAAACTAATCGGTTCTGCTCAACGTGTTCCCACCGCAACCGGTTCTACCACTATTTTAGTAGCAGTTGTAGATAAGGCTGTTACCAAAGAAGAAGTTAACGCTGCTATGAAGGCTGCTGCTAACGAATCTTTCGGTTACAACGAAGACGAAATCGTTTCTTCCGACGTTATCGGTATGAAATTCGGTTCTTTATTCGACGCTACTCAAACCATGGTTCTTCCTATGGCAGACGGCAAAACTCAAGTTCAAGTTGTTTCTTGGTACGACAACGAAAACTCTTACACCAGCCAAATGGTTAGAACTATTAAGTACTTCTCTGAAATTAAATAGTTTTAGAAATAAACTTAAAATCGGGCACACGCAAAGTGTGCCCGATTTTTTATTTGACTATTAGTCAAAATTCTTCTTTAGAAGTAAATTTAACTAAACTTGAGTGTTAAAATTATTGTTGCCAAAAAGGCAATTTCCGGTGTTTACCGTAGTAGAAAGTAGCGCTAACAAAAGCAATAGTTGCGTTGATGTTATAGTGCTGTTGCTAGTTAAAAGCAGTAGTAACGCTATTAAAACTATATTGTTAGATTGCATATTTACCTCCTTTTCTCTATAAATCGGCATTTATGTAATATATGCGATAAATCTTTTAAACTTTACACCTCCAAAAATAATTATAATGTATGTACAATCATAATTAGGAGGCATTTATGAAAGAGATATTACTAGACAACAGACTTCAAACTATGGTGCGCGACTACGTGCCTAAAGGGGAAATACTAGACGACTTGGTATGTTTTTTTTCTATATTTTCCGATTATACTAGACTGCGTATGATTTCTGCGCTCGCAATATCCGAAATGTGCGTAAGCGATATAGCCAATTTGCTCAATCTAAACCAGACCACCGTGTCGCATCAACTAAGGCTACTAAAAAATTTAAACGCAGTAACTACTAAGAGACAAGGCAAGGTAATTTTTTATTCGTTAAGGAGCGAGGCGTTAAACGACGTGCTTTTAAAGGGTGTGGAATTTTTAGGCTACTAAGCGCTTGTAATTTGCTTGTTTTTGGGTTATAATATTTAAATGAACACTCTCGGAGAAAAATTAAAACTCTTGCCAGAGAGCCCCGGCGTTTACGTTATGCTAGACGAAAACGGCGTAATCATATACGTTGGCAAGGCAAAAAACCTAAAAAACAGGGTAAGACAATATTTTAACGGTACTAAAACGGGTAAGGTAGCTGCAATGGTTAAAAGTATCCGTGACTTTTACTATATTATCGCGCCCACCGAGATTGACGCTCTCTCGTTAGAGAATAACCTTATAAAAAAGCATAAGCCCAGATATAATATTCTGTTAAAAGACGACAAGACCTATCCGTATATAAAAGTCAACCTTAAAGAGAATTATCCTTGCTTTAAGTCAACCAGAAAAATTCTTAAAGACGGCGCAAAATACTTTGGACCGTTTATGGGCGGGGTAAACGTTAAAAGCGTGTTAGAGGTTATTAATCTAGCCTTCGGTATTAGACCTTGCACTCGGGTTTTATCCGAAAAAAGCGCTACTAAACCCTGTCTTAACTATCATATAAAAAAATGTTCCGCGCCCTGTTGCGGGTATCTTTCTAACGCGGAGTATTCGTTAAGGGTTAACCACGCAATCGACTTTTTATCGGGCGAAACGGAGGAAGTTGAACAAACTCTAACTTCTAAAATGTTATCATGCGCAGAAAAAGAAGATTTTGAGAGCGCGCTAAAATACAAGCAAGCGTTAGACGGACTAGAAAAAATAACCGTAAAGCGTTTAACGGCGCTAAATCGCTTTATATGCGCAGACGTTTTGGCGTTTGCCACTAACGGCGTTTATTCGGCGATAAACGTGCTATTCGTGCGTAACGGCAGAATGATGGGCGGTAAAAGTTTCTCTTTTGAAACGAGCGACGAAGTTGGCTCGGAGGCTTTAAGAGAATTCGTGTCGGCGTATTATAAAGATGGCTCGGACGTTCCAGACCAAATAATTTCGGGTGTAGAGATTGCCGATACGCGCCTTTTAACCGAATTTTTTAAGTTGCATTTTGATAAGAACGTTGAGTTTACCCTTGCAAAACAGGGTGTAAAAAAGCAACTTGCCGATATGGCGCAAGTTAATGCCAACGAGTATTTAGAAAAGAACGTAGATAAAATCAACCATAAATACGATATGACCGTTTCGGCTTGCAAAGCGTTGCAAGACAAACTCGGCTTAAAAAATTATCCAAAGCGTATGGAGTGCTTTGACATATCTAACATTAGTGGCGTAGATAAAGTAGGAAGTATGGTCGTGTTTATAGACGGCGAACCCGACTACGACGGCTACCGTAGGTTTAAGATAACCACTTTCGAGGGCTCTGACGACTTTAGAAGTATGCAAGAGGTGCTAAGTAGAAGGTTAGACCGTATGGCTAGCGACGAAAAGTTCCCTAAACCCGATTTAATAGTAATCGACGGAGGCAAAGGTCAACTTTCTTCGGTGTTAGAAGTGTTTGAGAAAAAGGGCGTTGAGGGAATAGATTTAATTTCACTTGCCGAAAGGGAGGAAGAAATTTTCTTGCCCAACCAGTCTAATCCTATAGTACTTTCTAAAAGGGACTACTGCTTAAAAATGCTCCAGCGTATTCGCGACGAGGCGCATAGATTTGCAATAACCTATCACCGTAGTTTGCGTGGCAAAAGGGCTTTGTCGTCCGTTTTAGACGGCGTTTACGGGCTGGGTAAGGTAAAGAAACAAGCCTTGCTGACCAGATTTAAAGACCTTAGTGGCATAGCTCGCGCCACCAAAGAGCAACTTATGGAAGTTGCAGGCATAGGCGAAGTGCAAGCAGGTCTAATAATCGATTATTTAACCAAGGAAGGACTTAGATGAAATTCAAAATGATAATTTGTGACTTCGACGGTACGCTGGGCAGTAGGCCGGACGTTATCGAAGAAGGCACGGTTAAAGCAATAAAAGAGTATATTTCGCGTGGTGGAATTTTCGTTATATGTACGGGAAGAATGTTTGCCTCGGCAAAACTGATTTGTCTTAAATACGGTTTAGACGGAATAGTGGTATCCTATCAAGGCGCGTCTATCGACGATTTATCAACGGGCAAATCGCTTTTAAGAGAAGGGGTAGATTATAAACTTGCCGTAGAGGTCGCAAAAAAGTTAAAGGCGGACGGCGCAAGTTTTATTGCCGATATCGACGAGATAATGTACACCGAAACGACCAACTGGTACACTGATTTCCACAGCGCGTTTACCGACGTGGTAATGGTTGACGATATTGTTGAGTGTATAGAGAAATTAAAACGCAATACTTCTAAATTAGTAGTGGTTGACCAACCTGAAAATATAAACCGTCTAACCAAAAAATATCAAGACGAGTACGGCGATACGTTAACTTTCAATAACGGCGCAGACACCTTGATGGAGGTTGTAAATCCAACCTATACCAAGGGCAACGCGGTTAGATTTTTATCATACTATTTCAATATACCGCTAAACGAAATTATGACGGTTGGAGATTCTACCAACGATATACCGTTGCTCGACGGGGAGTGGTACGGCGTTGCAGTTGGCGACGCAAAAGACCAACTTAAAAAAGTGGCAAAGGAAATAACCTTGCCGTTTAAAGACAATCCCGTTAAACACTTAATAGAAAAATATTGCTTATAGACTTACATAGGAAGTGAATTATGGAAGAAAAAATAATAGAACAACCCTCTTCAAGACTGACCGAACTACCCGTAGTTGCGTTACGAGGCAAAGTGTTGTTCCCAAAAACTATACTTAATTTCGACGCAGGCAGACCCTTTTCAGTAAAGGCGATAGAACGCGCGTCGCAAAGCGACAACCTCGTGTTTGTAGCCTCTCAAAAGAACGCTTTAATCGACGCACCCAAGCAAAGCGACGTTTGCAACGTGGGTGTTATAGCAAGAATTAGGCAAATTATCAAAATGCCAAACGGCAACGTAAAAGTTAACGTAGAGGCGATTTGCCGTGGCGAAATCATTAGATTTTTAGACACCAAAGACCATTTTACCGCAATAGTTAAAGATTTACAGTATTATCACGACTGTTCAGACGCAGAGTTAGAGGCTAATTTTAGGTTTGCAAAAAAAGCGTTCTGCGATTACGCTATGCTCGACAAGCGCATAGGCAAAGAAATGGTTGCAACTATTGCAGGCATAGAAGTTCCCGACGAGTTTATCGACAACGCGCTCTCCGTAGTGCCTTTTAAGGAAATGGAAATTCAAAAAATTTTAGAGTATAGCGATACGCTAGTGCGTTTGCAAGCCACCGAAGCGCTATTTCTAAAAGAGATTGAAATCGTTAAAATCGAAAAACAAATTTCTAGCAGAGTTAAAGAAAGCATAGACAAAAGCCAAAAAGAATTCTATTTAAGGGAGCAAATTAAGGCTATTCACTCTGAACTTGGAGACGACGAAGACGAAAAGCAAAAGTTAGAGCAATCTATAAAAGATAAAAAGTTATTGCCCGAAGTAGAACAAAAGGTGCTAAAAGAGGTTTCTCGATTAGATAAAATCAATCCCTCATCACCCGATTATTCTATAATTTTAAACTATTTAGACTGGATTAAAGATTTACCCTTTAACGATTACACCGAGGATACCGACGACTTAAAAAAGGCGGAAGAAGTTTTAGACGCCGACCATTTCGGACTAGAAAAAGTTAAGCAAAGAATAGTAGAATATCTTGCCGTATTGCAATTAACCAAGCAAATAAAAGGCCCTATTTTATGTTTCGTAGGTCCTCCCGGAGTGGGTAAGACCTCGGTTGCAACCTCAATCGCAAGGGCGCTAAACCGTAAATTCGTTAGAATGAGTTTAGGCGGTGTAAAAGACGAGGCGGAAATTCGTGGACACAGAAAGACCTACGTGGGCGCTATGCCGGGTAGAATTATTTACGGATTAAAGACCGCAGGCTCTGCAAATCCCGTATTCTTGCTCGACGAGATAGATAAACTGTCGTCTGATATACACGGCGACCCTGCAAGCGCGCTTTTAGAGGTTTTAGACCCCGAACAAAACACCACGTTTAGAGATAGATATCTAGAAGTGCCGTTTGATTTATCTAAAGTTATGTTTATAACCACGGCAAACTCGCTTGATACTATTCCGTATCCGTTGCTCGACAGAATGGAAGTTATAGAACTAACGGGTTATACCGACGAGGAAAAACTACAAATCGCAAAACGCTACTTAATTCCTAAGCAAATTAAGGCTAATGGCCTAAACGAAAAGAAACTTGAAATCACCGACGAGGCGATAAAAGAGATTATTGAAGGTTACACTATGGAGGCGGGCGTAAGAAATTTAGAGCGTGAAATAGGTAGCGTAGTTAGAAAGGTCGCTACTAAGGTCGCAATCAATCCTAGACTTAAAAATCAAGTAATCGACGCTAAAAAAGTGTATAACCTATTAGGCGCTAAAAAGTATATTAAAGACGCTGGGCTTGAAAACAGCGAAGTAGGTGCTTGCACGGGACTAGCGTGGACGAGCGTAGGCGGTACGACGCTAACCATAGAAGTCAGTTTAATGGCAGGTAAAGGCGAAATACTTTTAACGGGTAAACTCGGCGACGTTATGAAAGAGTCGGCTAGGGCTGCAATTAGTTATATTCGTGCGAACGCCCAAAAGTACGGTATAGACGAGAAGGCTTTTGAAAGCAACGATATCCATATTCACGTTCCCGAAGGCGCAACGCCTAAAGACGGACCAAGCGCGGGAATAACTATGGCTACCGCAATTTTATCGGCGTTTACCAAAAAGCCGGTTAAAAACAGCGTTGCTATGACGGGTGAAATAACACTTCGCGGAAAAGTTTTACCGATAGGTGGGCTAAAAGAAAAAGCGTTAGCAGCGTTCAGGCGTGGAATTAAAACTATTATAATACCCAAAGCAAACGAAAAAGACCTTTCCGATATCCCTATCGAAATCAGAAAGCAAATAAAATTTATTTTAGTTGAAAAAGTAGAGCAAGTTTTTGCAAAGGCAATCAACTTTTAAGGAACAAATGTTAAAGATTAAACAAGCAACCTTTATAACCAGCGTTGCAGACAAAAAGAACTATTACAAAACGGATAAACCGATAATTGCCATTGCTGGAAAATCTAACGTTGGCAAAAGTTCGCTAATAAACATGCTGGCAGGTCAAAAAAAACTAGCCAGAACTTCGGTTACTCCGGGTAGAACGAGACTTATAAATTATTTCGATTTCGGCGAATTCATTTTAGCCGACCTTCCGGGCTACGGCTACGCAAAAGTCGCAAAAGAAGAAAAGAAAAAGTGGGGGCAACTTTTAGAAGACTTTTTATCCACTCAAAAATTAGCCCTTCTTATCTCTTTGGTTGATATCCGTCACGATCCGACGAGCGACGACAAAATGATGCTAAACTATCTTTATCACTATGCAATTCCCTTTAATTTGGTAGCCACCAAGGCAGACAAACTTGGAAAGAGTAAGGTTAAACCAAGGCTAAAGGAGATTGCAACCGATTTAAGGGTTGGCGTTGCCGACGTAATAGGTTCTTCTAGCGAAACGGGATACGGCAAGCAAGAGATTTTAGACGCTATCGAAAAAGCGGTAGCTGTTTATAAAGAGCAAGCAAAAACTGAACAGAACAACCAAACGGAAGAATAAAAAAAGCGTAGCGAAAAGTCGCTACGCTTTTAGTTTAGTCTAAAATTATAATAATACGTCTATAATAATCATTACGCAAAAGCCTAGTAGTAGAGAGAAAGTTGCACTTCGCTCTGCGCCGTGAGCGTGCGTTTCCAAAAACATTTCGTCGCTGACTACGTAGAGCATAGTTCCGCCTGCAAACGCCAAAGCAAAAGGCAAAATTGCAGTTGCAACGGACACGGCAAAGTATCCGATAAAAGTGCCTACCACTTCTACTAAACCGGTAAGGAGGGCTATAAAGAACGCCTTGCCTTTGGATATGCCAGCGCTAATCATAGGCGCGATTAAAATCATACCTTCGGGAATATTTTGTAGGGCAATACCTAGCGCAATCATAAGTGCTTGACTATTGTTGCCAGAGCCGAAACCAACGCCTGCCGCAATTCCTTCGGGAAGATTGTGAATACCGATTGCCATTACGAAAAGGAGAACTTTATTAAGGTTGGTTTTTTTGTGTTCTTCTAGTTCATTACCTGCAAGTCTATGCAGGTGAGGAACGAGTTTATCAATTAAGGTTAGAGTAAACGCTCCTGCAAAAATACCGCCTATTGTAAAGATAAGTTTAAATTTGCCACCAAATTCGAGTGAGGGGATAATTAAACCTACCACGGCTGCGGCGAGCATAATGCCCGCAGCAAACGCGAGAACGATATCTGAAAATTTGTGAGAAAGGTTTTTAAACAAAAAACCTATAACGGCGCCAACGACGGTAGCACCGCCAACGCCTAATGCGGTTAAAATTACAAGTTCCATAATCAGCCTTTAAATTTAGTCGTATTTTTTTCCGTAAAGTTTAGTTCTAGCGTTTGGTAGGGCGAATTCCGCCTTGCCCAAAGGCTCTAATGCCTTGCGATAATCGTGTTTGTCGCAAAACGCCTTTAAGTCATTTCTAACGGTTTCTATCGAGCGCGTTTGCACGGTAGAAAGCAATTTTTTATAATCTTTTTTGGTTAAACCCGCGTGGTCGCTATACTTAATTAGTTCGGCGTAGTGATGCGCGCAAAATCCGTCGGTAGAAAGTAAAATTTTATAAAATTCTCTCTCTTTAAGATACATTTGTGCTATCGTTTTATAATATTTTACCATACTTTCTTCAACGAAGTCGCAAATGGCACAACTACCCGTTAGCGCGTGTAGTTTTTGAGCAAGTTTTTTTGCGTTGCCACTAGTTACGGCAAATTCGGGCGCAATTTTTTCTAGTCTAGTTCCCACTTGTAAAGCCACGCTAAGTTTGTTGGGACGGGAGTAGAGCATATCGAAATGCTTTTCGCAAAATCCCTTTTTACCAACTTTTATGCGGGTATTGTCTTCCATAACTGCGTCGTTTAAGAATTCGTGCAAAAATTGTTCTTCTACAATCTGCTGTATTTCGCATAGCGGACAGTCGCATTTAGTCGAAAACTTTTCGTATATTAAACCCGTATCGATATGATAACCCATAACTGATTCACCATCTTATTTTTATTAAATTATAACATATAACCAACCATCTTTCAACAAATAAAACGAAAATATAATTCGCAAAGGGTTGAAAAACTTTTTTAACTGTGATAAAATTTTCATTAAGGAGATAAACATGAAAAAATTTGGTTTAGCGCTAGGCTCTAGCGGTGCTAGAGGAACTTCGTATATAGGCTTTTTAAAGGCGCTCGAGGAGGAGGGGTTAAAGCCCTCTTATATTGCAGGCAGTTCAATGGGCTCGGTCGTGGGCGCTTGCTATTCGCTTGGTATGTCTCCTAGCCAAATGATGGACGAAGTGTGCAAGTTAAAGTTTAGTCAACTAATCGACGTTTCATTATCTCCTGTTAAAAACGCAGCGTTTTTGCGTTCGAACAAACTTATAAAAAAACTCGAAGAATACTTTGGCGAAAAGACTTTTGCCGATACTTTAATACCCTTTTCAGCCGTGGCAACCGACTTAATTACGGGCAAGACCGTAGTGCTTAAAGACGGTGATTTACTAAAAGTAGGCGTTGCGGCTAGTAGCGCCATGCCAACCATATTTAAGCCGATTGATTTAGGCGACAAATGCTTGGTGGACGGTGGAATAAGTTGCCGACTTCCTATAAAAGAGGCACGCGATTTAGGTGCGGAAATCGTTATTGCCGTCGACGCTATGGGTAGCACTCGAGTTGCGGATAAAAAGTTTAATATTGCCAGCGTTCTACTTCGTACAATAGATATTATGGACGGGGAGATTAATAGATACCGCGTTAAAAAACTTAAACCCGACCTCGTTATAGAGCCAAATTTAGGGGATATGTCGCAATATAAGTTTAAGAATTTTGATTTTGCTTTGCAAGCGGGATACGAGGCTGGCAAAAACAATATAGATAAAATTAAGGCGTTAATAAAATAAACGAGCAAAACAAGTTAAAACAGTTGCTCTTTTTGGTTATTTATGGTAATATAAATCTCGCAAAAAGTTATTAGCGTAAAAAACGCTGGTGTGGCTCAGTCGGTAGAGCAGCTGATTCGTAATCAGCAGGTCGCAGGTTCGAATCCCGTCACCAGCTCCAAATCTAACAAGCAAGGCAAGTCCCTTGCTTTTATAATTTTAAAAAGTAAAAGAGATAAAAAACCTCGCTGGGACGGTATTCTTACCCAAAGTAAAAAGCGAGGTTGGTTGTAAAGCTTTGCTTTTTCAAATAAAATTGCATATTGACAGGTTGTATTTCGTATGTTAAAATATAAAAAAAAGGGGCTAGATTATGAATAAAATTATTACCATTGGCAGAGAATTCGGAAGCGGAGGCAGAGAGTTTGGTCGTCGCCTAGCCGAAGAATTAGGTTTTGAATACTACGATAAAGAGATAGTAACCGAAATTGCTAAACACACCGAACTTAGCGAAAAATACGTTCAACAGGTTTTAGAGTGTGACCCGCATACTTTATTTCCTATTACCGTTGGGCACACTTTTTCTTATATTAACAACTACGGAATAGAACGCCAACAAGCGATTTACCGCGAGCAAACGGCAGTTATAAGAGATATGGCTCAAAAGTCTAACTGTGTTATAGTAGGTAGGTGTGCAGACTTTATTTTAAGAGATTTAAATCCGTTTAAGATTTT
>JAFZIB010000100.1 GCA_017554545.1 Clostridia bacterium | reverse complement strand
GTCTTCGGTAGAGGAATAACCCATATGGTATCTGATAGCAAATGCCTCTTCCCTGGTAAGCTTCATATATCCTGAAATTATATAAACGCTCTTTTCTCCGTGCCCGTACGGCAAAGCCTCGTCTCTAATATATACGGGCTTTTTAATCCATTCGCCGTTTTCCTTTACGTTCCTATAATCAATCTTATAAAAATCTATCTTACATAAATCGTGTAAAAGCGAGCAAATAGCAATCGTTTCGTGCGAAAAAACCTTTTCCCACTCGTCACCGTACTCGTTTTGCACGTTTTTAAGTAATCTGTAATACACGTTAACGCTATGGTCACACAATCCGCCTTCGTAGGCGCAATGAAATTTCGTGCTTGCAGGCGCCGTAAAAAAATCTGAATCAATTAGATACGACCTTAACTTATCTGCACCATCGCGTTTGATATACTTATCAAATATATCTAAAAAATCGTTTTTAGTGTACATAGTTCACCTACTTTGATTTATAAAAGAGTCTGCAATGACAATAACCCTCGAAATTATCGTCTTCAATCTGCTCTCTAAACTCTTTACACATACATTTGTATTCTTCTTTCTTACCAACTCGACACGGACAATAGCCACCTTTGGCTTTTAGCCCCTCTCTAATGGTATTAACTATTTCTTTGTCTGGATTTAAGGTAATTTTCATTTACTCTCCTATTACGGTTTATTTATAAGACTCAATCAATTTCTTAAATGCCGGTATAGAATTTTCAATAGTCGATTTAGATACGCAGTAGGAAATTCTAACGTAGCCCTTAGTACCAAAGCCGTCGCAAGGCACGAGCAATAGTTCGTAATCTCTTGCTCTTTTACAAAACGCGTTAGCGTCGTCTTCTAAAGATTTAACAAACAAATAGAAGGCTCCGTTAGGCTCAACGCATTGATACCCTAAGTCTGATAATGAATTGTAGATTAAATCTCTATTAATCTTGTAAGCCTCAATATCTGTTTTAGCGCCTATACAATCTGCAACAACCCTTTGAAATAAACTCGGCGCGCAAACGTAACCGAGTGCTCTACCTGCGCCACATACCGCTAAATATACGCTTTTAGCGTCTTGCATTTTAGGACAAACGGCAATATATCCTATTCTCTCTCCCGGCAACGATAACGATTTAGAGAAGGAGTAACAAACCAAGGTGTTATCATAGTAATTCATTAAATAAGGAACGAATACGTTTCCATAAACTAACTCTCTATAAGGCTCGTCGGAAATTAAATAAATCGGATGTCCGAATTCCTTTTGCTTGTCGTTTAAGATTTTGCATAACGCTTTAATCTTATCCTCGGTATAAACTACTCCACTAGGATTGTTTGGAGAATTAAGTATAATCGCTTTAGTGTTGGGCGTAATTAAACTTTCAAAATTATTTATATCAATTTGGAAAGTATTATCTTCAGGCGTAGAAACGATTAATTTGCCACCTGCATTTTCAACGAAAACTCTATACTCGGTAAAGAAGGGCGCAAAAACTATACACTCCTCTCCTTGGTTTAATACAGCGTTAAGGCAGATAGATAAAGAAGCGGCAGCCCCACAAGTCATATAGATAAAATCCTTATCCATATCAACGCCAAAACGAGATTTTATATCGTCTGCTATAACTTGTCTTACTCCTACATCACCTTGAGCAGAAGTATAGCCGTGCAATGCAGTTTCGTCGTAAGTTTCTAGCATTTTAATAATTGATTGCCTAACCTCCTTCGGTGGTTTTACGCTTGGATTACCAAGTGAAAAATCGAATACTTTATCCGCGCCTATTTGACTAGCACGAATCTTTCCGTACTCAAACGTTTCTCTAATTATAGAACGAACGCTACCTAAAGCATAGGATTTTTGATTATAACTCATAGTATCTCCTTATTTATCTAATTTAAGTAGTTTTAAGGCGTTTTTATACAATATTTTATCTTCTATTTCTTTTCCAAGATTAAAGCTTTTAACGGTTTGTAAATCTTGTTTCATATCACGCCAAGGACAATCGGTTGCAAATAAAACCTTGTCCTCTCCTAATCTGTATAAAATCTTTTTGAATAATTCTTCGTCGATAGTCCTAACGGTAAACGCGGTGTCAAAATACACGTCTAGGTCACAGAGTAAATCTAACGCGTCATTCCATTGACGATGAGCGCCGTAATGCCCTAAAACGAATTTTTTATGGTTGGTTTTTTTAATTACTTCGGCACAAAGCTGGGGTGGGCACTTTACGGGCTCACCTTTATATCCGTCGTCAACGCCTGCGTGCGTAACGACAATTAAATCGTTTTCCTTAGCCTCGTTAAGAATAGAAATATAACCTTCGTGGTTAATAAAACTATTTTGATAATCGGGGTGTATTTTTACGCCTAAGAACCCGTTATCCTTAAGAAAACGCATTTTTTTAGGGATATCTTCGCACTCGGGGTGCATACCGGCAAACGAAATTATACGACGAGAAGAATTTTTATACTTTTCGTTTATACTAATTGCAAAGTTCGTAACGCTTTCAAACTGAGTGGGCTTAGTTAAAACGGGTAATGAAACTGCAATATCTACCCCTGCGTTTTCCATATTTAACAGTAGTCCAGCGTCCGTTCCGTCCGTGTACGCAACGCCGTTCGAACGTTTTTGCAATGCGTCTATAGTGCTTTTAGCAATTTTTTCGGGAAAAATATGCGTGTGAAAATCTATAACCATATTAGAAATTTTTAATTTGTTCGTTCGATAAAGTATCGATGCCTATATCACTAATAATTTTGCAAGCATTTTCATTATCTGACGCTTTAAGAACGACCGAAGCCTCTTCTCCGTCGATAGATAATCCGTACATATATTCAATGTTTACGCCGTTAGATGCTAAAATTTCTAGGAATTTTTGAAGACTTCCCACTTTATGGGTAATTTTAATTACTAAAATATCGGTAAGCATAGTAGAAAATCCGTTTTTAGCCAACACTTCTTTACCTTGCTCAGGCTGATTAACGATTAAACGTAATAATCCGTACTCCGTGGTGTCTGCAAGAGAAAGAGATAAGATATTAACGTCGTTTTTCTTTAATACTTCTAAAACTTCTCCAAGTCTGCCTTGTCTATTTTCAATAAATACTGATAATTGTTTCGCTAACATTGTAATTTTCCTCCCTTTTAATACAATTTTCTATTATCGATTACGTGAACGGCTTTGCCTTCACTTCTCTTTAAGGTCATAGGCTCAACGATTTTAATTTTTGCGTTTAAACCTAGCGCTTGATTGATTACGTGACCAATCTTTGCCGTTAATTTCTCGATACCTCTAATCTCGTCGGTTAAATATTCGGGATTTACTTCGACTTGAATTTCTAAGGTGTCAAGATTGTTTACTCTATCAACTATCATCATGTAATGGTGCGATAATTCTTTAACTTCAGCGAGCGCAGCCTCTACTTGGCTTGGGAACACGTTTACGCCTCTGATAATTAGCATATCATCTACTCTGCCCTTAAATCTACCCAATCTAGCGCTGGTTCTGCCACAATCACAAACGGAATAATCGATAGTAGTTAAATCCTTAGTTCTATATCTTAGTAAAGGTAAACCCTCCTTAGTAATGGTGGTGAATACCAGTTCACCTAACTCACCTTGTTTTTGAGGTTGCATTGTAGCGGAATTAATAATTTCAGGATAGAAATGGTCTTCACAAACGTGTAAACCCTTATGGTAAATACAGTCGCATGCAACGCCAGGCCCCATAACCTCGCTTAGACCGTAGATGTCGTGCGCGTGAATATTTAGGGACTTTTCTAAGTCTATTCTCATCTCTTCCGTCCAAGGCTCTGCACCGCAGATTGCAGATTTAATTTTAATTTTATCTAGTAAACCTTCTGCTTTTAATATTTCGGAGATATGTAATAAATACGAGGGCGTACAACAAATAGCAGTAGCGCCGAAATCAACCATTAAGGTGGTTAACTTTTTAGAGTTACCCGTACTCATAGGAACAACCATAGCGCCAATTTTTTCAGCGCCACTATGCGCGCCTAAACCACCGGTAAACAATCCGTAACCGTAAGCAACTTGAACTATGTCCTTGTTAGTTACGCCCGCCATAGTTAAACATCTAGCAACGCACTCCGACCAAATATCTAAGTCCTTTCTAGTATATCCAACGACGGTAGGCTTACCAGTAGTACCACTTGACGCGTGAATTCTAACTATTTGAGAATCAGGAACGGCGAAAAGCCCGAAAGGATAGTTATCCCTTAAATCGTCTTTAGTAGTAAAAGGCAACTTAACGATATCTTCTATACCTTTAATATCTCCTGGTAGCAAACCTAATTGTTGCATTTTTTCCCTATAAAAAGGTACGTTATGATATACGTAATCAACCGTTTTAACGAGCCTTGCACTTTGAAGCGCGCTCATCTCGTCCCTAGACATACATTCTTTAGTTTTGTTCCAAATCATACTGATTTCTCCATATATTAATTAAAATTATTTGTTGTATCCAGCCATGAAAGCTTTTTTATTTAGTTCGATAGTTTTTTGAGGCACGGTGTTTTCTAAAACGTTTAACCAGTCGTTTAATTCAAATCCAATCTGCTTTGCGCTAAAGCCTAAAACGACGGTATTTAATACCTTTGGAAATCCTATTTCTTTAGCAATACTCAATCCATCGACAACTTTTACGTTATGCTCTTTTTCTAGTTCACAAATTATATTCTTAGGATACTCGCTTGCGCCTATAACAACGGTCATGGGGTCAATTCTGCAGTCGTTTACGATAATTAGGCCGTCTTTTTTTACGTAGTGAGAATATCTTAATGCCTCTAATCTTTCAAAAGAGATTAAAACGTCAACGTCTCCGACTTCAACGACCGGTTCGTACACCTTTTCGGAAAATCTAACGAATGTAACTACGCTACCACCACGTTGAGCCATACCGTGAACTTCGCTCATTTTAACGTCTAAACCTGCATTTAGAGCAGTTTTACCAATAATTCTGCTAGTGAGCAAAGTGCCTTGTCCACCAACACCTACAATCATTATATTTAAGCTTTTCATATTATCTACCCACCTTTTCTATCGCCGAAAATTTACAGTAGTTTAAGCATAAACCACAGCCGTTACACATCGTGTCGTCAATTACAACCGTTCCGTCGTCTTTCTTAGTTATTGCAGGACAACCAATAGATAAACACATTCCGCATTTTTTACATTTTTCGGTGTCAATCTTGCAAAATTTGTTAAATTTTAAGCCTTTAAGTAATGCACAAGGCGCTTTAGCAATAATTACGGATAAAACGTGTCCAGCAAGGCATTCCTTAACGGTTTTTTCAAGAGTCTTAACATCGAAGGAATTAACTTCTACTACGTTTGGAACTCCTATAGATTGACATAATACCTTAAGGTCGATAGCATATGTTTCTTCGCCCTTTAGGGTTTTTCCCGTTGCGGCGTGCTCTTGGTGTCCGGTCATACCCGTAGTACGATTATCTAGAATTATTACGGTTGCAGTTGACTTATTGTAAACCATGTTTATAAGCGAGTTTACACCCGTATGTAAGAACGTTGAATCGCCTATTA
Organism: Clostridia bacterium; assembly: GCA_017554545.1. GTDB lineage: Bacteria > Bacillota > Clostridia > Christensenellales > Borkfalkiaceae > UBA1259. The sequence goes on along the minus strand of JAFZIB010000100.1, from coordinate 2,525 downwards.
CTGCAACTTTGTCTTTTATGAATTCTTTACCGCACGCCTTTTCCATACCGTGCAACATAGAAATACTTGCGCCCATACAAACGGTAGTATCTATTACGCCTAAAGGAGCAACTGCCCCTAAGGTATAGCAACCGATATCGCCTGATGCGTGAACTTTTAGTTTCTTTAAGACTGAGAAAACGCTTCTATGTGGACAACCAGGGCATAAAATAGGAGGACGAACGGGAGTTTGTTTTGCGTCGAACGATACGTTTTCCACACCCAAAATCGCCTTGCGAATCATATTTGCGTTATATTCGCCTTGTAAGGTAAATATTTCTTTACCTATCGCCTTTATACCCCAACTTTTTACTTGTTCTTCTATAACGGGCTCTAACTCCTCTACTACGTATAAAACATCCACCTTAGATGCAAAATCTTTAATTAAAGATTCGGGCAAAGGATTTACCATGCCTAATTTTAACACGCTGGCGTTCGGACAAGCCTCTTTTACGTATTGATAAGGAATACCAGAGGTTATAATACCAATCTTGGTGTCTAGCATTTCAACTTTATTTATTTCAAAGTTAGAACAATCGGCTTTTAATCTCTTTTCTCTATCCTCAACGACTAAGTGTCTTCCTATTGCAGAGGCAGGCATCATAACGTATTTCTTTACGTCGCGAGCGTAGGTTTTATCTTCTACCTCTACTCTATCGCAAAGTTCAACAACGCCTTGAGAATGCGCTAATTTAGTAGTAGTGCGCAAAATTACAGGAGTATCGTATTTTTCGCTGAGTTCGTATCCGATTTTAACGAATTCTTTTGCTTCCATACTATCGGACGGTTCTAAAACGGGAATATGTGCAGAACGGGCAATCATTCTGGTATCTTGTTCGTTTTGAGAGCTTGCGAGCCCGGGGTCGTCGGCAACTACTATAACGCTACCACCGTTTACGCCCGTATATGCAAAAGTGTATAAAGGGTCGCTCGCAACGTTTAATCCTACGTGTTTCATACAAGCAAAACTTCTAACTCCTGCAATAGACGCGCCGATTGCAACTTCTAAAGCAACTTTTTCGTTGGGCGCCCATTCGGTATAAACTTCGTTAAATTTAGCAAGTTTTTCGCTTATTTCAGTACTTGGAGTTCCGGGATACGCGCTAGAAACCTTTACTCCAGCCTCATAAATACCTCTAGCAATAGCCTCGTTACCAAGCATAATAATTTTTTCTTTCATTTATTTGCTCCTTAAATCTTTTATCCTTTTTGCTTTTCCCTCAAATCTCTGCAACGTGTTTGGAGATTCAAGTTTTATTTTTGCGTCTAAACCTAAAATAATTCTTAGTTTAGTCCTAATTGCCTTTGATAAATTTTCCAACTCGGCAAAGGAGTCGGTACTGTGAAGTAGTTCCACCCTAATGGTTAACATATCGGTAAAACCTTCTCTTTCAACAACAATCTCGTAGTGAGGACCAAGTTCGTTAAAACTTAAAATTACTTCTTCTATTTGTCCGGGGAACACGTTAACGCCTCTAATTTTAAGCATATCGTCGCTTCTACCCGATAGATTTTCCATTCTACAGAAAGTTCTTCCACACTCACATTTATCGTAAATCAATCTGGTTACGTCTTTCGTTCTGTATCTTATTAAAGGTATTCCCTCTTTTTTGATACAAGTAATAACAAGTTCGCCTTTTTCTCCGGCTGGAAGCACTTCTCCCGTTTCGGGATTAATAATTTCCGGAATAAAATAGTCCTCGTTTATATGCATACCGCATTGATATTCGCACTCACCGCTAACGCCAGGGCCCATAAGTTCGCTCATTCCGTAGTTAGAGGTAATAAGCATTTTATCACCCCAGAACTTGTGCATCTCGTCTCTCATAGCGTCGGTTAGCAATTCACTACCTACCAAGCCGATTTTAACGTTTAAGTCGGTCGCAGGATTAATACCCATTGAATTTGCAACCTCTGCAAGCCTTAACGCGTACGAAGGCGTTGAAACTAACAACGTAGTTCCAAAATCTTGCATATACATTATTTGTCTTTCGGAATTACCAGTTGACGACGGAACGATTGTAGCACCGATATTTTCTAGACCGTAGTGAAGACCTAAAGCACCCGTAAACATACCGTATCCAAAACAGATTTGAGCAACGTCGTCTTTAGTAGCGCCTCCCATACATGCAATTCTAGAAACACACTCGGTCCAAACGTCTAAGTCGTTTTGAGTATAACCAACTACGGTTGGCTTGCCAGTCGTACCACTAGAAGCGTGAATTCTAACTAACTCATTCTTAGGAACTGCAAACAAACCAAACGGATAGGTGTCTCTCATGTCTTGTTTAGTAACGAAAGGCAATAACTTTAAATCGTCAAGCGATTTAATATCCGAAGGTTTAACCCCTGCCTTGTTCATTTTAGCACGATAGTATTCAACTTTATCGTAAACGCGTGCAACGGTTTCTTGTAAGCGTTCTAGTTGAATTTTTTCGATTTCTTTTCTTGATAGAGTTTCTTCTTTTGACCAAATCATTATAAAG
>JAFZIB010000099.1 GCA_017554545.1 Clostridia bacterium | reverse complement strand
TGAATAAAATTATTATTTTCGATTATTATTTTTTCTATTGATAATTCGTCGTTATTATAAATTAAATCGTTTAATTTTTGGTCGTTATAATAATTATCAATTAATTCGTTTGTAATTTCTTTTAATTGATTATAAACAGTTTTATAATAATCGCTAAATTCTTTATTTTTTGCCTTTTTACCTTTTTTAGTAAAATTAATTTTATTATTTTCGTCTTTATTAAAAAATGATTTATTTAATTTTTCTTTAAGTTCTTTATATTTTTCGTTTTCGTTAATTATTGATGAAAAATATAATCTTAATTTTTCTACGTATTTTACCGTCCACTCGTCTTCAAGCACGTTTCCTCCGTACTCGTAATCTTTCGAGCGGTTTAACAATAGGTTTACCTTGCCTAGGTTTTCGTCGTATAAATTAGTTACACTCTCTATTACCGCGTTGGTAAACTTTTCGGTTTCAGTAACCGTTCGTTTAGATGAATTTCCAAACAAACCTTCTTTTTCAGTTTTATTAAACAAGGCGTACGCCTTACTTAATTCGTCGGTGAGTTTTTTACTCGTTACTTGCTTGGTTACGTAATTAACGTTATCCTCTAGTGAATAATTGAGTTCAGATACGCAAAATCCACTATATATTTTTACGTCGCCAAAGTCTTTATTCTTTTGTAATTCAACAAGCCCTAAATAATAATGGTACACGTAGTCGGTAACTATAGCCCTAAACGTTTCTACCGACGTTACGGCAGGCATTCTGTCGAACAGCACTACGTCGCTAAATGGCTTGCACGCTTTGTGATTAAATTCCCCGTTTATCCCGTCGAACAATACTCCGAACGGCATATTTTCGCCACCCATTTTGAACTTTTTAAGGTCGCGTCTGCTAGAAATTAGATTTACCGTGTTTATTTCGGATAGCGTGGCGTATGCGTTTGCAAACGCTTTGGTTTTAAGCTCTCCGTTCATTGATATAGCAAAAACGTCGGGTGTGGTTGCAAAGAATAAGGTCTTATAGTTTTTATATCCTTGCTCTCTAAAGGTCTTTTTTATGTATAACGATATAGGGAGGGCTAACGCGCTGGACGTTCCGCCTGCTAACGAACCAACGAAATAAATCTCGCTTTGCTCGTCCTTATTTAACGCAATTTCGTTAAGAAGATTATCTAGTCGCTTTTTATTTTCTTCAATACTCATAAAGAAAGTAAAGCAAATATAGGCTTTTAATCTCCACAAAGACGCGCCCCTATCCATATAGGTGCTCATTGCGTAATTAAGTTCGCTAATCTCGGTGTCGGGAAAGAATTTGATTTTTTTCTTTTCTAACTTTTTAATAATCGAAGAAAAATCTTCGCTAGCCGATAAGTCGAACGTGTAATCGCAGTTAACGCCCTCTATTTCGTAATGGTCGGTGTCGAAGGCAAGCGAAAATACCGAAGAACCGTCTTTTTTCATTTTAAGACTAAGTTCTTCAGCCATTTTCGAGCCGTATCCACCTAAACCAATAACGTAATATTTCTTATCCATAATCGTTTCCCCCGCAGGCAAGTTTGCCTGCGGGACTTTTTTATTTTTTACCTGCTAAATTTATTCTTTTTTGCCTGCAGGTCTGCCTCTACCTCTTTTTTTGGCTTGTTCTTCCACGCCCTCGGTAGTTTCGGGTTGGTCTTCAGTTGCTGCAACTTCTTCGATTTTTGCTTCTTCGTTAGCCACTTCAATCGCTTGAACTTCGGTCATCTTAGAAGTATCCGCGTTGTTTACAGCTCTTCTGATTGCGTCGGACGATTCGTAATCGAACTTATCTGAAATGTTAAGTTCGTTATCTGCGTTTAGAGGTCTTGCCTCTGAGAGTGCTTGGAAGATGTTGGTATTCTTGAACCAAGATGCAAATTGCTCGATATAAGCCTTGCAGTTGTTTTCTTCGGTCATTACCATCTTAGTGGTTAATACGCCTTCGAATACCTTTCTGAGTTCCCAATCGTAAATTCTCATAAATCTCTCTAAGAACATAGCGGGATTTGCACGGAACTTACAGATATCCATAAACACGTCGTACGCAACGTTAATAATTCTTTCTGCGTCGTCGCAGTCTCTTAACGATTCTTCGCTAGTCTTAACGAGATATGCAAATTCGATAATGCTTGGACCTTTCTTCTTAGAAGGAACGGTAATATTCTTACACTTAATTCCCTTGGTGTAATCTTCAACCTTAAACAAGCTTACGTTGAGAAGTTCCATAAATTCGCAACCGGTAATAGCCGCTTCGAGTTTTGCGTATTGAGTGTCGCTGGGAATATTGGGAAGTGAATTCTTAATTCTTACGATTTCTTCGTCGAATTTTTCAGACCATTCTTGAATAAACTCGTCTTGGTTTCTAAACCACTTAATTAGTTGAGCAGCGTTTTCTAGGTTGATTTCGTTTCCTTCGGGAGTTCTAATAGCAACTCTTCTGCCTTCGCCGTCCATTAAGTAGAACATCTTAGCGTTAGATTGACCTTTGGTTGCGCGTTTTTCAAATACTAAACTGCCTTTCCAGAAACCGTAGAACAACGCCTTAACCATCTTGTCGTCGTAAATCTTTTCCATTTTTTCGTTCATATAGGGAAGATATCCGCGGAGATGTAGGTTGTTGCCAAGGTGGGGGTTCCACATTTCGGTTTCGTAGTGTTTCCAGTTGTAAATTGCTTGTTGATAGTAACTGAAATATACGTTGTCTTCGCCAAGTTCGTTGAACTTAGTAATTCTTAAGGGTGAAATATCCATTATTTCGCCGGTGCAGTATAATACGTTGTCGGGCATACTGTCAACAACTGCAACTCTCGCGCTTTCATCACCAGAGAAGGTTCTAATAAATTGTTCTGCGCACGCTTCTAATACCTTGCTTTCCTTCTTTTGGTCGGTAGGAACTTTTAATTCAAAGTAATCGCTATTTCTCTTTATGAATCTTGCGGTGTTGGTGCTCATCATAAATACCGTTACGTTTGCAGGTTTTACGATATCGCCAATATTGTCTCTGGTGTCGATTTTAACTGAAGGTCTTGCCGCCTCGTTTGCAGTAGAGAAGTAACCTTTAATCTTCTCTTTTGCCTTATCTTTTCCTTCTGTGCAAGCCATCTTGATTGCTTCTACTACGTTAGAATTGTAAATTTCGGCAAATACGTCGCTAGACTTGATAGATTTTTTATAAGCGTCAACCATTGCGCTAAATAAAGAGTTGATTGCGCTAGCGTCTTTATCGTTGAAGTCTTGGCTTTGATTTACTTCTGCACGTGCCGCTGCAAATACCGAAGTGAATACGCCCTTACCTACGATATCGTCGGTATCAACTATTTCTGATGCGGTTGCAGGACCTGCAGTTTCTAATACTTTTTCTAAAATCTTATCTTTTTCATCTACGTTTGAATATACGTTGATGATACTGTCTTGAGTGCCGGCGTCCTTACGACGAACGTCTTTGGTTAATTCGATTAAGTTTTCTTTTTCTTTTTCGAATCTTACGAAGAACGAACGATATTTATCGATTAAGATATCAACTGCTCTGTTTACGTTTGCATATACTAACGCTTTTAATTCAGCAACCGACTTAGACTTGATTTCGTCTAAAGTAGCCTTTGCGTCTAAGCCAACGAAGTAAGCGTCGGTTTTAACGTCGGTCTTTTTAGCCTTAATGTAGCCGTTAGAGGTAACCATCTTAGTGAAACGCTTATCACCCATATTCTTGTACGCACTCTTTTTGGGTTTGAGTTTAAGATTTGCCTCTTTCTTAACGGTATCAACTTTTACGATAAATTCTTCGGGAATATCGCTAACTTCTCTTCTTCTGATTGCGTCTGCGTAAGTTTCGTTTTCGGGCTTGGTAGCTTCGGCAAGTTTTTGCTTAAATCTACAAAGTTGAACGAGCGCTGCAACGGGGTGAATAAAGTTTTTCTTATCCTTTAATATTGCGTTAACCAAAGATAAACTATTGTTGGTGTTTACTTCTCCTTCGTTGTCAAGGCAAATAACTGCGTTGCTTAAAGAAGTCTTCATTCTCTTAATAGCGTCCACGCAGGCGGTAAAGTAATCGAGAATTGCTTGATTTGCTTTGTTTGCGCAAGCCTTAACGGTTGCGTTGGTAGCCTTTGCCGAGCACGCTTTAGAAACTTCCTTTTCAATCGTATCAGCGTAGTCGGTATAAGAAGGAATCTTGCTTGCGATTTCGCCGTCAATGAAATCAAAGTGAGCGTCTGCGGTGTTAGTGTCCGCTTCCTTTTTGCCTTCTTCGTCGTAAATGCAAGTGCCTCTGTCAACGATATCGTTAATCTTGCTATCGTTGTTTTCAGCGTCGTTAAAGAGTTCGTCGATTACGATATCCGCGTAACCGGTATCACCCATAGTGTAGGCTCTACCCATTTCTTTGAATTGTCTTTCGTTTTCTTTAATCTTAGCCTCAACTGCTTTATGTAAGGTGAGCATATCGCCTTCGCAAGCGGCAACGGTTTTTTTGTGCGCTACGTAGTCTAAAATGGTGTCCTTGGGGAAACGAATTTCAGAGGTAGAAATACCTGCGTATATTGCGCTACTACCGTTGTTTTGAGAGTGAACTAATTCGTGGTTAGAAATTTCACTATCGAATCTATCGCCGATTTCGGTACAAATTAAACTATAAAGCGAGTTTGCAAGTACGATATTGTGAGCGGTAACGCTAGTTACGTTAGGAATCTTATCTAAAACGAACACTTGGTTAAAGGGCGCTGCGTCGGGAGTCCAGAACGACCTATCCATAGAGTCAAAAAGAAGACCTACGCTGGGGTCGTCCTTATGACCGATAGTCATCTTAACGGGAGACTTTTTATTTAGTTGGTCACCCTTGTTGTATCCGCGAGATACTAAGTTGATTGCGTTAAGTTCACGGAAAATTGCGTATGCGTTTGCATAAATCTTAGTAGTATTTTCGGGAGTTTGACCGTCTGCATAGATGTCGGGGAGAGCAATCATTGCGTTGATAATTGGGCTCTTGCCTAAGTTCTTTCTTAAATATCTCTTAGCAAATAAAGCGATTGGAATAAACGAACCTGAACCCGTACCGCCTGCAACCGAAGTAATTACGTAAACTTCGCAAGGAGCGTTGGGGTCTAAAGTCATTTTTTCTAAAATGTTGATAAACGAAGAACGAGCCTTGGGCTTATTCATAGTGTTTAAGAAGGCTAAGTATGATTTCTTTCTCCATTGAGAAGCGCCTCTAAACATTTCTTGCGAACGAATTGCCTTATCGTCGCAAGGGAACCACTCGCGAATAAAGTTTGAGCCGATTCTATCGCAAATCGTACCTACGCTTGCGTTATCTGCCATAGGAATGGGGGTTGCCCACTCGATTTTCTTAATGTCGCCAGCGTCGGTATCAAAAACGACCGCATTGATGATGTTATCGTTTTGACCGAGTTCTTGTACCTTTTGGAATAAAATATCAACCGTTTTACTTCCGGTACCACCTACACCAATTAAAAGTATGTTTTTCATATATTTTCTCCTTAATTTTTATTGAATTGATTTTTATATCGACCTAACGAATATAATAACTTCTTTAAGTTTTTTGCCTTTAGAGTCCTTTTTAACGTAGCAAGAATCTTCGTTTACGGGTACGGGCTTTTCGGCGGGTATTGCCGATTTGCCTCTGTCCTCTAGTATCTTTCTGAACTTCTTAGTTGCTACGTCCGTTTCAAATAGTGGTTCTGCGTCGCGTCTGCCCCTATAATCTCTACATTGTTCTTTTAAGGCTATTAAATTAATATACGCTTCGTTAGACGAATCGGCGGTTATCTTGAACTCAAACGTTTCATCTTCAACCGTCATTATTTCGTTACCGTCTTCGTCTATCATAAAGTTTACGTCGTCCACCATTATTGCAGGTTGACTGATAAACTCTCTAAACGGTATAAATCTCTTTAAGTGCCATGCCAGTTTAGGTCCTAAATCAAAGTTAAGCGAATAGGGCTCAACGTAGGCGTTTCTAGCAGGATTGTCCTGCAAGGTTATTTTAACCACGAATCCTCGTGGCAACGGTTTTACCGTAAAGAATCCGATTATCCATAACGCTATATGTATTATTAGATATATCGTTAGGATAATCACTAACCAACGCCATATTCTAGAAGTTATGCTAACGGGAGTTAAACTGAATACTCCGCTATTAGAACAACCTGCGATTGATAACTTTACTTCCTTATCTCCAGTAGAAACGAAAGAACCTGCTAACGACGCTAAAGGTTCCCACCAAGTAGTGCCTAGCGAGCAAACTATATACGCCTCGCCGTCGTCTTCCACTACCTCGGTCGTTACCGTGGGTGGTAGCATGGTTACCCAGCCGAACTTTTTGTAATCTAGCTTGATTCGTCCGCTATCTAACCCTTCTTGCAATTCTTGCGCCGTAAGATACTCGCCGTCTAGATTGATTCTATACCATATCTTTGCTTTGCAACCGGGTAGGTCGTATATATCGGCTTGGCTGTTTTCTTCTCTTACCTCTATTATATAGGTAGAATCTACAACGCTTAACTTGTAACTCTTGCTTGCCGTTATACTGTTATCTAACTTTGACCATACCTTAAGGTCAACCGTGCGGTTGCCGATATTTAACGCTGACGACGGTAGGTTATCTCCGTTTGGAACGAAACTTAGCACGTTGCCGTTTATCTCGGCTTTCTTAGTTACGTCCACGCCTCCTACTTTTAGTTCGTAGCCAACCATTGAGTTAGAGAAAGAAAGTGATTGGCCACTCGTCGTGAGCGTAAACTCCATTGCTTTCGTGTTGTCGGATATTTGATTGGTCGTTAACGTCATATCGTTGGCGTTTGTAGTTATAGCAAGTTGCTCAATCGCTAAGTCGAACTGACTTGAACCGAACCTGTATCTTTTATTCTCCTGACAAACTACCTTAACCTTGTTGGTGTAACTTCCGTACAGGCTCGGGTCTATAACGTATATTATAGATATAGTGCCGTCTGCGTTTACGTGCTTGTCGTAAGAAACGCTATTGCCTTGCGGGTCTAAAAGTTCGACCACCTCGCAAGTAAACTCGGGAGAGTTACCTGCAAACTTAGAATCGGTTAGTTTTACGTCGTCGTAATAAACCGTGTAATCTACCTTAACCTTGTTTTTGTTGCCTTGGTAATTTTCGGTCACTTTCCCGTCAACCCTAAAGCTTTCGGGTTTTTCGTCTATATCGCAAAGCCACGAATTATACAAAACGTATTTTGAACCACCTATATTAATGGTTACGGACAACGCAACTTCCCTCTTGCCGTTGTCGAGGCTAATGCCCTCTCCGTATGAATACGATTTTCCGTTATACGAAACACTCGCCTCTACGTTGGATAGAACGTCGGTTAGGTTCTTGCCCGTTTTTCCGTCGAGCAGTCTAAATACCGGTTTGATTTTTGCGCCCTTCTTAAAACTCGTGTTGATGACGTCAACCGTCGTTTCCTCCCACTCGTTCTGAGTGTTTTGATATTGCAACTCGGAGTCGAGAATTATCGAAGGCTCAACCAAAACGCTTATGTCCTTTATCTCCGTGTTGAAGGTTAGCGTTATAACGTCCTTGTTAAGATACTCGTTAGCGTCCACCGGAACTATTACCGACGAATAGCCCGACTTGTGTACGGGGTCTTCGTGAATGGATATCGAACACGCGCGCATATTCTTTAGTTTTACGTTAGAACCTTCAACGGTCTCTAGCTTGATGTTCTCGGTTGTGTCCGTCGCCTCGGCTAAGACTGCGACGCTCGAAATAGAGAACGAACAGTCACTCAGGTCAACAGTCACCTGTTTGCCGTTTACCGTAACGCCCGTGGGCAAGGTATATCTTCCCGTCACTTGGTTGCTCAGTTCTCGCATTGCGCTTATTATGTCGTCCGTACCGTTGGTGTAGTACGCCGTCACCGCAGAGTTCTCTTGAACGAGGTCGTTGATTTTCATTCCCTCATCTGCCGAGATTCCAAAGTAGATGGTCTGCAGACCTATGTAACCGGAAATCTCTTCACGAATAATCGCACTCGTGTTTTTGGTGCTGGTAAAATCTCCGTCGGACAAAATGACCAACCAGAACTCCTTGCCGACTACCGGCTCGAGTTTGTTCATACCTTTACTTGCAAGCCAATCGGTTGCGTAGCCTACCGCGTCTGGCGGTGTGCCCGTTCCCGAGTTGTGGTTGCCCGGCGTGAATCTTTGGTTGGCAATAATGCCTTCAATCACTTTGTCTCTATTCTCGTTAGATAAGTCAACCGTGATGCCCGTAGATGAAGAAGACGGGTTGAGTGGAAAAATACTCATAGTGTCGTCGGTGTCAAAAATAGACAACAACGCTTGGAGCGCGTACTTGGCGTTAGGACTTCGTTGTTCTTGTTTCATAGAACCGGAGTTGTCGTAAACTACCGCTACGATTTTTTCAGAATATAACGCCTCGTCCGCTTGAGCATTCTTTGGAGGCCCAAACCCTACCGAGATAAAAGAGAAGAGCATAAGAGAAACCAAGACTGGCAGAAAAAATAATTTTAGTTTTCCTCTCATTAAATTTTCTCCTTAAAAAATATTAAGTTGTTTTTTTGTTAATTAACATAAAAAAATTAAATTAATTATTTAATAATGTTTTATCCAAAAAATAAATTATCGAATTAAAAAAATAATTAAATTAAAATTAAAAAAATTAATCAAAAAATTAAAAATCGACAATTTTCATTTTAGAGTGCCATAAATTATAAAACTATTTTTTTTATAAGTCAAGAGTTTGAAAAAAGTTTTTTTGGGACTATTTTTGATAAATAACCAAAAATACCGAAAAATAGGATGAAATATTTTAAAAATAAAAGGATTAATTTTTGTTAATTTCGAAATTAAAATTTAATTAACGTAAATAAACGGAAAATAATAAATTAAT
>JAFZIB010000098.1 GCA_017554545.1 Clostridia bacterium | reverse complement strand
GCAGGTCTTGCTAGATACGGTTTAATCGAGTGGATTCCACAATACTTATCCGACGTTGCTCATAAAGACGCAGTAGCATCTATTTTAGTTTCAACCCTATTACCTATCGGTATGGGCGTAGGTACGTTAGTTATCCCGACGTTAACAGATAAATTGTGCCCCAACAACAGAATTTTAGCGGCAGTAGTTAGTGGCTTAGCAGCAGCACTTTGTATTATTGGTTTTATGTTGCTCAACCCAAACAGCAACTTCCAATTCGCTATTATGATTGTGCTTTTATTCTTTGCAGGTTTCTTTATTTACGCTATTAACGGTACGGTTTGGACGTTTGCGGCCGATATTGGCGGAAGATGTTTCGCAAGTACTGCAACCGGCGTATTAGACTTTGCAGCTTATATGGGCGCGGCTATTCAGGCAATCGTTTACGGCAGACTTCTCTCCGGTGGCAACTGGAACGTAGTATTTATTTCTATTTCAGCATTCTGCTTATTCATTTCGGTATTAAGTTTCGTTGCATCTAGAAAGAAAGCAAAATAATACTAACAAAAATTAAACCTCCCTTTTGGGGAGGTTTTTTTATTGCTTAAGGTTAATATAGTTTAATTTATAAAATGACTAACCTATATAAAAGTTAAGGCGTAGAGAACTCTCTACGCCTTTAATTTAGTTTTAATTTAATTAAGCCTCGGCTACTGTTTCTTCTTTAGTATCGCCTGCTTTAACTATTTCAAATTCTTCCACGACTTCTTTGTCGGGTTGTTTAGTTAGTAACGATACAACGTATATTACGATTGATGAAAGTATAAACGCGGGAAGTAAACAGTAAACGCCCCAAACACCGCCTAACGGATTAAGCACGAGTTTCCACACGAATACGGTTACGGCGCCGGTTACCATGCCTGAAATTGCACCGATATAAGAAGTCTTTTTCCAGAACAACGAGAAAAGCATTAACGGTCCGAAAGTTGCACCAAATCCTGCCCAAGCAAACGACGTAATGCCGAATATCGTGCTATTTGAATCCCAAGCGATAACCATTGCGATAATGGTTATAACTGCCATTGCTATTCTTGAAACCCACATAACTTGCTTGTCGGACGCATCTTTTTTGAATATTCCGTGATAGATGTTTTCCGCGATTGCCGAGGTAGAAATTAGCAGATAAGAGTCGGACGAACTGATTGACGCTGCTAATATACCTGCACAAGCAAAACCTGCTAAAATAGGAGGCAAGAACTTGGTTGCAAGGTCTATAAAGATTGCTTCGGATTCGCTATTTGACGCGTACGAAATTTCTACAAAACTACGACCTACGATACCGATAAATACTGCTACGCTCATAGCGATAAAGAGCCAAATACAAGCAACTCTACGAGAACGGGTTAATTCTTTTTCTGAACGTATTCCCATAAAACGCAAGAGAACTTGAGGCATTCCAAAGTATCCTAAGCCCCACGCTAGAGCAGACAAAATGCTGAGGAAAGAGAATCCTTTTGCTCCACCGAACGTGCCGTCCGCGTTAGGAGTTGCAGATTCAAATAAAGAGTAGAAACCTTCAATACCACCAGCAGTTTGAATTACGTTTCCGATACCACCTGCGGCAACTACTGCAATAATTAAAATTACTGATAGACTAACTACCATTATTATTGCTTGCATAAAGTCAGACGCGCTCTCCGCCAAGAAACCACCTAAAATGGTGTACACTAGCACAAATAACGCTGCGATAATCATCATACCGTGATAGTTTAGTCCAAAAAGTTCTACGAAAAGTTTTCCGCAAGATGCTAAACATTGACCAGCGTAAACGGTGAAGAATAAAGTAATGAATAGCGACGAAATAGTAAGAATAATTTTATGCTTTTCGTGGAAACGCTTAGAGAAAAAGCCTGGTAAAGTAATAGCATCTACCTTTACGTTATATCTACGAAGTCTCTTAGAAACGATTAACCAGTTAAAATACGTACCTACGAATAAACCGATTGCCGTCCAACCTGCGTCTGCAATACCCGTCCAATACGCTAGTCCCGGAAGTCCCATAAGTAGCCAACCGGACATATCCGACGCTTCTGCCGAGAAAGCAGAAACCCAAGGTCCTAAAGTTCTTCCGCCTAAAAAGTAGTCTTTACTACTTTTATTTGCCCTTTTAGAAAAATACAAGCCAATAGCAACTACTGCACCCATGTACAGCACCATTGCCAATAAATGTTGCATTTCAGGAGTCATATAAACACTTCCTTTAAATATAATAATGGGTATATAATACCATATATTACATTATTTTTCAACTTAATTCGATATAAAACACAAAAAAAGACGTTGTGATTAGCAATGTCTTTTTAAATTATAGTCTTTATTCCTTTTTACCCATTTCTTCTAGATATCCTGCAGTTATAACGCCTGACGGCAAAGCAATAATTGCTATCCCAAAAATAGAAGAAACCATCGTAACGACCCTTCCTATCGTAGTAACGGGATATATATCTCCATATCCTACGGTAGTTAGTGATATAGTTGCCCAATATATTGCATCAAAAAACGTGCTAAACGATTCAGGTTCTACGTTATAAATTACTAACGCAGATATTAAAACGTAAACTATTGCAGTAGTAACGACTGCCGACAAAATTCTCTTTTGCTTTTTAAAAACAGATGCTATAATATTAAAACTTTTAGAATACCTTAAAAATTTTAACGCTCGCAACACCTTAAGCGTTCTTAATAGCCTAAATAATCTAAATAATTTAAATCCCTTATTTAAAATCGTTAATACTGGCAATATAGAGATTAAATCTATAATTGCAAACGGTGTAAACGGATAAATAAAAAAGGAAAATAATGATTTATTAATCTTAAAATCAGCGGTAATAAAACGAAAGAAATAGTCTAAAATAAAAACGCCAACGGTAACGTAATCAAACCATTTAAATACTTCGTTAGTTTCCTTAAATGCTAAAGGGATAACGCTAATTATAATGCAAAACATCATTATAACGTCGTAAACACTACTAATTTTATTGCCACCGTCAGAAGGCTCGATTATATCATACAATCTTTTTCTCATAAGTATTCTCCTATGCGAAATTATAACACAACGCTAAAAAAGAGGCAACTAATTAACTCACAATAACTTATAGTTGAATTTTGCTTTGGTATATAAAAATATTGGGTTCAAACCCCTTTGCAACTCTAAAAGAGGACAGAGAAAACACTGTCCTCTTTTAGTTGGTCGGAGTGACGGGATTTTCGCCTGTGCGACCTTCTCCGATAAACAGTGGGTGTCCACTGTTTACCCTAAAGGGAAATTGCTAACGCAATTTTCTCCTCATTCAAATCCCGCCCCTTTTTACACCATACTTAAAGGGTAGCCGTTTAGACTACCCTTTAAGTATGGTCGGAGTGACGGGATTTGAACCCACGACCTCTTGGTCCCGAACCAAGCGCGCTACCAACTGCGCTACACCCCGTATTTTTACAAACTTATGCAATCAATATCTTTTTTTACTTTTTTATATTATAATTTCGTTTAATTAAAAAAGCAAGGATTTACAATAGTTTTTTGATTTTGGGGCGAGGTTTACTCGCCCCAAAATCAATAACCGTTTAATTAAATTCTGTTTACTCCGGTTTTAATTGCAGCCTCTTTTACTGCTTTTGCAACTGCGGGAGCTACTCTCTTATCAAACGGAGCGGGAATTACGTAATCTGCTCTTAATTCTTCGTCGGAAATTAGACCTGCGATTGCTTTTGCTGCAGCGATTTTCATTTCTTCGTTAATATCTACTGCTCTACAATCGAGTGTACCACGGAATAAGCCAGGGAACGCTAACACGTTGTTGATTTGGTTGGGGAAGTCACTTCTTCCGGTACCAACTACTGCTGCGCCCGCCTCTAACGCTAAGTCAGGCATAATTTCGGGTGTGGGGTTAGCCATAGGCATAACGATTGCACCCTCTGCCATGCTCTTAACCATTTCGGGAGTAACTGCGCCTGGAGAAGAAACGCCAACGAATACGTCTGCACCTTCTAATGCGTCTGCTAAAGTACCCTTTCTACCCATTTTGTTGGTGATTTCTGCAATTTCTTCTTTAGAAGCGTTCATACCGGTAGGTCTGCCCTTATAGATAATGCCGGTTCTATCGCACATAACGATATCTTTTGCGCCCATGCTCATCATAAGTTTTGCAATAGCAACGCCTGCTGCGCCTGCGCCGTTAAATACGATTCTTAAATCTTCCCATTTTTTTCCAACGATTTTAAGCGCGTTAATAACTGCTGCAACGCATACGATAGCAGTACCGTGTTGGTCGTCGTGGAAGATTGGAATATCAACTTCGGGGTCTTCTTTTAATCTCTTTTCGATTTCGAAACATCTGGGAGCAGAAATATCTTCTAGGTTAATACCACCAAAACTACCTGCAAGTAATTTAACGGTGTTAACGATATCGTCTACGCTCTTACTTCTTACGCAAAGAGGAATAGCATCTACACCTCCAAAGGTCTTAAATAAAACGCATTTGCCTTCCATAACGGGCATACCAGCCTCCGGACCGATATCACCTAAACCTAAAACTGCAGTTCCGTCGGTAACTACTGCAACTAGATTTCCTCTGCCGGTTAATTCAAAAGATTTGTTGTAGTCTTTTTGAATTTCTAAACAAGGTTGAGCAACACCGGGGGTGTATGCTAAAGATAAATCTTCTTTATTTTCCACCTTAACTTTTGAAACAGTTTCAATTTTGCCTTTCCATTCGCCGTGCAAACGCAACGACTCTTTTGCGTAATCCATATTTGCCTCCATATACCAATTATAATTTATTTATTTGTTCGGAATTATCCGATTGTTCCGTTAATTAAACGCTTTGTAAATCGTTTGAATACACTTTTCGTAATCGCTGTTTGCTACACCGATTATTATATTTAATTCGCTAGAGCCTTGGTCAATCATTCTAATATTGATGCCTGCCTCTGCTAAAGCGTTAAACAGTTTTGCCGAAGTGCCGACGCGTCTGCTCATACCGTGTCCTACGGTTGCGATAAGCGAGATGTTTTCGATAACGTGCACGTAGTCGGGACCAACGCTCTCGCGTATTTCGTTAATAACGTCATCTAAAACACCGTGCTTTAGTTCTTCCGACGCGATTACTATCGAAAGAGTATCGATACCGGACGGGATATGTTCGATACATAGATTATAATGTTCTAAAATAGATAGTACGCGACGAACGAAACCTACTTCGGAGTTCATCATTGACTTTTCTATTAGAATAACGGTAAAGTCTTTTTTGCCGGCAATACCCGTTATAATTTGCTCCTCTGAACCGATATATTTATCGTTGGGAACTATCATAGTACCCCTATCTTCGGGTCTAAAGGTGTTCTTAATATTGATGCGAATTTTTCCTTTCATTACGGGGAAAATTGCCTCTGGGTGAAGAACCGAAGCACCCATATAAGATAATTCTCTTAGTTCTTTGTAAGTGATTTGTTGAATAGTTTTTGCCTCGGGAACTATTCTGGGGTCGCATACTAAAAAGCCACTAACATCCGTCCAGTTTTCGTATAGGTCGGCTTTAACGGCGCGAGCGATTATTGAACCGGTAACGTCGCTACCACCACGGCTAAACGTTTTGATGTTGCCTTGGAAATCCTTGCCGTAAAAGCCCGGAATTACAGCCCTTTCAACCTTAGATAAGCGAAGTTGAACTTTGTCGTCGGTATAGTCTTGATTTAATTTGCCGTGACTGTCGAAACGAATAATATCCGCTGAATCAACGAATTCGTAGCCTAAATACTCCGCCATACAAATTGCAGAAAGATATTCGCCACGAGAGGCGGTAAAGTCCGCGCTTTTATTCTCTACGATTTCTTGCTCGGTACGGTCTAAAATTGCGTTTATATCGAGTTTTAATCCGAGCTCGGTTTTAATTTCGTTAAATCTTTCTCTAATAAACTTAAACTCCTCTTTACAATTACCGGTAGCTATAACTTGGTCGTAGCAAGCGTATAAAGCGTCGGTAATTTTGGTGTCTTGCTTGTTGCGTTTTCCGGGAGCGGACACTATAACGTAGCGCCTTTCGGGTTCAGAGAAGATTATTTTTTTTACTTGAGCGAGCGCCTCTGAATTAGCCATTGACGTTCCGCCAAACTTACATACTTTTAACATTTTTTCGTCCTTTTTTAAGCGGTAGTTTTGCTAAACTACTTGATTTTTCTTGCCTCTAGGTAATATCTTTTTTCTATGCCCTCGCCCATTGAGAAGGTCTTTCTGGGGAATGCGCCTTTAGAAGAAACGTACCTGAAGAGTTCTGATTTGTCTAATTTATTAAACAATATACCAACGGCATTTTTCGCACCATCCACTAGTTTAAATAAGTTGCTTTCGCCGTGGATATAGTCCACTTCTCCACCAAACTCTGAAATATATTTTTTAATATACTCGTCGGTTGCCTTAATACCTTCCGGCAAGGAGTTGTTTCCCTTTTGAGCGGTGGTCTTTTGTAAGGCGTAAATTCCTATATCGCCACAGTCAACTTCTTTTAATCCACTCAAAAATTTATCGACGTTCACACCCTTAACAAACCTAAAGATAGGTTCAAAGTAAATGCCTTCGTCGTAAATATTTACGAACTCGGCAAGAGCGAAACGAGCAGGGTGGCTTAACTTTTGTTCGCTAGTCAAGTTTTCCTTTACCACGTTCCAATGCGCCTTTGCCGTTGCAAGCGAGTGATTGCCGTCGCCTACTGCGAACACGAAATTATCTTCTTTGCCGTATTTTTTAATCAGGCGTTCAGAGTCTAACAATTTGCCGAAAGCCGATAAAACTTCGGCAGAATTAGGAATAAAATATCCTTCTACGTGACCGCCGTTCATATTTAGGTCGAAATCGTAAACCTTTTTATAAGAATTTCTATTTTCGTAGAGTTTTTCGGTGATTTCGCGCTTTTCGTCGTCGAATAAAATCATAACGTGAGGAAGTTCCACTTCTGCGTCCTTGCGGATTTTAAGTCTTGGTGGAATTCTCTCTTCTACCGTGCCTTCGGTTGCGCGAATTAAGGGTTTTGCGGAGGCTTTATAGTCGTATTGCTCTAAATCTACCGTTGCAATTAAGCCTATACGTCTTTCAACGTAGGGAGTTTGTCGAACGGTTAAAATAAAACCTTCGTCTAGTTTATTAAACTTGCCTTGCTCTAAATAGGCGGTTATGTTTGCGTTGATTTTATTAATAAGCGCAGAATTGTCTTCGGATAAAAACGCCTCCGGCAAAATTAAATCTAACGCGCGGGTTTTACCTTTGGTTTGTTTATCTAGTTCGTGCCAGTATTCCGGTTCGCCTGTAAACTGGTCACAAGCAACGCACGCCCACGCAGTCATATCGTCGGTGTTAGGAAGTAGTATTTCGGCGGCGCAAATTCCTGTAAATTTCATAAGTAAATCCTTTTGTTAAATTAGATATTTATAACCAAAACGGTTAACGCTGCTAAAAAGAGTGCTAGAAGTAAAATTTCAAATCTTTTAGCACCTTTGCCCTTTTTTTCGTTGCTTTCTTGTTTTAACTTAAAATCTTCGTTGTTCATATCGACCTCCGATTAAAGTTCTTGCCAATAATACTTGCCTAAAATATTCTTTAGGCTTTCGGTATCGGCGTATCTGGTTATCTTACCGCCACGAGCGATTGATATAATACCCGTTTCTTCTGAAACGATAAGCGAAATAACGTCGATAGTTTCGGTTACACCTATGCCCGCTCTATGACGAGTTCCTAATTCCTTGGGGAAACTGTCGATATTTTGAGAAAGGGGTAAAAAGCAACCTGCGGCTACGATTTTTGCGCCGTTAATAATCATTGCACCGTCGTGCAAGGGCGTTTTTGGGAAAAATACGCTTTCGATTAAGTCGGCTGAAATATCACTATCTAACTTAACGCCACTATCAATTATTTGAGAGGGTACGTTACCGGTAGATAAAACGATTATTGCACCCACGTCGTTTTTAGACATGTTTTGTAGCGCTTTTATAATCTCGGTTATACAATGTTGAATTTTTTCTTCGTCGTATTTCATACCCTCGGTTTTACGAACGTCGAAAAGTTTTGCGTTGCGCTTTGCCCAGATAAGTCTTTTTAGTTCTACTGAAAAAAGCGTGATTATTATAATTACAAATATCGCGGGGATTAACAGGTACACGGAGTTGTTTACAGTGTTAATTATCGAAACTATAGCCGCGCCGATTATCATTACTATTACGAATATCCAAACTAAATCTTGAGCGTTGTTTTCGCTTAAGAATTTTATCATGTAGTAATACAATACGGCAAAAACTAAGGCAGTAACCAATACTGCCACCATGAATTCGGTGTTAGTAGTAAACCTTAGCCAAAAATCTTTTATTCTCTCTAATAGTAACATACTATTCCCCCTCTACCATTATTGAAAAAATGGTTAGCCATATTCTACTGTCGGCGTCGACTGCGCCACTCTTAATTAAGTAATCGGTATCGTAAAGGGCGTCAACTGCCTTTTTTAAGGCGCGCTTGCTAAACTTTGACGCTTGCGCCTTTGCCTTTTTTACCGCAAAATCTTTTATTCCTAATATTTGTGCTAATTCCGCGTCGGTCTTAGCGCTTATAGCCACGTGTAGTAGCCTTCTAAAATAGTTGTAAACGCTAACGAGAATTTTTTGCAAGGTCTCGCCCTTTGCTAGCATATCGTTTATAACCGAAAGCGCGTTTTCGAACTGCCTTTTGCCAACGTATTCGGTCATCTCGTATATTTTATATTCCACGTCGCGATTAACCAGGTCGTTTACGTCCATACTGGTAATCAGTTTTTCGTCTAGTTTATAAGCGATTAACTTTTCGGTTTCTTGACAAACCCTAGTCATATCAAGGGCGCAATACTCGGCAATAGTTTTTGCCGTTTCCATATCTATTGCTACGCCGGCGTTTATACAAGTGCCTTTAATCCATCTCGCTATGGTTATCGCGTCGCTTTTTGAACAATCTACTACGTTTACCGATTGAAAGCCCTTTAACGCTTCGCAAGGCTTTTCGTTTAATATTGCTAAAAGGCTACCTTCTAGCGGATTTTCTAAGAAGTTTGCTATCTGTTTTAACCCTTCTTTTTTAGAATAGAACTCTCTAATTACGGTTAGTCTATACTTGCTTAAAAAAGGATATTGTGATAGCGACGAGGAAACTTCTGAAAGATTTATCTTTTCTCCTTCAAAATAGGCACAATTGAGTTCGGGCTCCGTAACGAAGGCGTTTTTTACGCACGTTAGCCCTTTTTCACGGAAGAACGCGTCTTCCCCCTCGAACAAATATATGGAAAAAGCGTTGCCCTTTTCCACCTCGTTTTTAAACTCTGCGTACTTCACCCAAATTTCCTCTTATACATTTTAACACCTTTTAAGTAAATTTGCAACGATTGACAAGTGATTTTTAGGTAATTTCTATGCAAAATCTTCTATTAGTTTGCCCGTCCTCTAACCTGTTGGATTTTAGATACGATACCGTTCGGCTACTTACGTGTAAATCGTGTAGTTTTTCGGCGTAATCTACGGCTACTAACAGGTCCGCCTTACCCGTTATTTCGGGAACGAAGGGACTTTCGCCCATATTTGAAACGAATACCATTTTATTTTCAGCCATTACGACTTCAATCGCTCTGCCGTCGTTAATATATCTAGCGGTTAAATCGCCTAGACTAAGCGTTTCGTCTTTAGCGTTAACTACGTTTACGTTCTTGAAAAATAGTCTTAACGCGTTTTGCTCGCCCACTCTCGTTTCTCCGTAATACACGAGCGTTTTTACGCTAAAACTTTTGCTTAGTTTAGATACTAAAACTTGTAGGTCGGTTTTGCCGTCTGCATCAGTTAAAATTACGTAGTCGAACTCGCTAATCCCAGCCTCGCTAGCCACGAAAGATAGAGTGGATACCGAATAGATTGAGCCTGCCCTATTTACTATTAACACTTTTTGATTTTTGCTATAAATTATACTTGCGCAAGTCGTGTTAGAGCCTACGACGTAAACCCTGCTCCCGTTATTTCTTTGCACGGTTGCAACGGTAGTTGAAAGACAAAAACCAACGAGCAAAACGCAAACGACTATAACTTTATAAATCCTCTTTAAGTTTATTCTTCCACTAGCTACCAAGAGCGCTAGATAATATAGTATTACGCTTGCGTTTATTGCGATATTTCCTATCATAAAAATTTTGTAGTCTAATACGCTAATTAGAAAGTTTAACGCAATAAACACGTAGTCGCAAACGAACAGCGCGACGGGCTCGATAGAAAATATTCCGCCTATCATAACGCATACTATTAACAACGTAAATATTGCAGACGCAAGAGGGATAAAGATAAGATTTGCTAGTATTGCAATCATAGACGCCTCACCAAAATAGTATAAGCATATAGGAACGCCTATTAATTGCGCGCTAATTACCGCAGATAACGCATTAGCAAATTTTTTGGGTAATTTTATAAGCAATCTAGATATAGGATTAGTCAGTAAAAACAGTCCTGCCGCAACGGCAAAAGACAATATAAAACCTACCGAAAACAGTTCTAACGGATTAATAAACAAAACAATTATACACGCAATACCTATAGAAGATAGTCCGTCGTATTTTTCGCCGTAAATTTTTGTTAAAAGTAGCGTTATACACATTACGACCGCTCTTAGCGAGGACGCCGTAAAAGAACAAATTCCCGAATAGAATATTAGTATTACAGCCGTTAAAATTAGGCTTAATTTTTTGTTTAGTTTTAGTCTTGCAAATACAAAAGCAAGCGCCGTTGCCAAAAATCCTATATGCAAACCGGATACCGCAAACACGTGCGCCACGCCTGCCGAACGGTAATTTTCTAATAGCGAACCGTCGATATATTCGTCGTTGCCCGTGAGCATTGCGTACGCGACCGAAAAGGATTGAGCGCTAAGTCCCTCTCTTAAAGTATCTCTTATAAACGCGTTCGCTCTTTGGAATATAGTTGGTTTATAGCCGACTATTAAAATCGCGCTTGCGTCTGCCGTTGCGTAATATTTAATCTTATTGCTTACGTCGTAGTTGTTAAATTCGCCCTGCTCTACCACGCTTTTATCCTTAAGATTTGCCGAAAAGGATATTACGCTACCCACCTCTACACCGCTTAGTTTTCCGTTAACCGATAAGTTGATTTTATAACTTAGTCCACCCTCCGTTCTTCCTTTAATATACGCTTTAGAAAGGATTATTCTACTGGTATAATCGTACGAATATACGCTATCTACCCTTGCCGTAACCTTATAATATCCGGAGTTTAAATCGGCACATTCGTACGCGTTAATTTTGGCGTAGTTGATTACTCCGCCAAGTAAGAAAAACAAGGCTAAAAAGGCGCTTATTAGCGCGTTGACCTTTTTATTTGCCTTTTTATTAAATATAAAAGATGAAAAACAAAGCAAAACTGCCAAGATTATACTAATCACGGCAGAAATCGTTTCTTTAAGATAAATAAACTTTACTAACGCTACGCCTAAGCAAACGGATATGGCTAGCATTACTGCAAGTCTAAAATTAATAATCTTCTTCATTTGTTCCCTTTTGTAAATACAATTTGATAATATAACAATCGACAATAAAAGTCAATAAATAAGTTGCCTTTGGCTCGGCTGTTATGGTAAAATAAATCTACGCCTTCGTTGTTCGGCAGGAAAAGTAAAAAAAATCCACAGAATAATGTAAAAGAAAGCCGTAGTCTATACTGGATAGCGGTGCTCTTTGCCGACGTTTTTCCGGCAGTTAATAAGAGATGCAGAAACTGTAAGCACGGCATTCGCCTGTTAAACAAAACGGGTTATTATTTTCTTTTCCACCGGCTTTACGCAGGTGTTTTTTTATAAATATCGTTTAATCATTTGCAAATAGCGATTTTTTGTGATAGAATAATGTGCGTAGATATTTTATTTATTCACGGCCTCATGGTCAAGCGGTTAAGACGCAGCCCTCTCAAGGCTGAATCCGGAGTTCGAGTCTCCGTGGGGCTACCAAAACAAAAAGGACGGTTATATGCCGTCCTTTTTGTTTTGCGATATAAACTTTTCACGGAGACGAGATTGGGGGAGAAATTTTGCACTTGCAAAATTGTGCTAGTATCGTTGACAAGATTTTTGTGTTATGATAAAATTTTTATCAAATTACCAAAGGTACTGTTTTTTTTGATGAATTATATAATACAAAATTTAGCCCAAACACTTGGTTACTTGTATTACATTTTGGTTTACGGGGTAGGAATTATTGCAATGGTTTTTTCAGTTATTGCAGTGCAATTTAAACGCCGAATTACCATAATACTTTGCAACTTTATTGGGCAGTTTTCTTGGGTTGTTTATTTTATATTACAAGCCGATTTGGCAAGTGCTATTTCTTGCGCACTTTGCGCCATTATGCTTGGTATTTTTGCAAAAAAAGATAAGTGGGCTTGGGCGACTAAGCCGTTAACAATTTGTATTTTTATACTAATATTTGCAGGGTTTTCTGCCGCTACGTTCACAATTTGGAAAGATATATTCCCATTACTTGCCGGCATTTTTGCCGTTATTGCAAACAGCCAAAATAACGAAAGAAGTTTGCGTAAATTTTCGCTTTTATGGTTTGGTTTTTGGCTATTAAACAGCACTCTTAGGCTTTATCCCGTTGCCTTTGCAAACGACCTATTGTGCACCGTTTCTGCTATAGTTGCATTGTTTAGATTTAGAAAAAAAGAAAATAAATTAGTTTAAAAAATTAAGGCCCTTTGCTAAACGCAAAGGGCTTTTTTCTAGTTGTTATGCCGATTGCCTATCGGCGTTTTGCTCATTAGTAAAATCTTGATTTTGATTAAGTTGTTTAACCTGCTTTTTATAAATGCCAACAAGTATAAATAAAGAAGCTACCGTTGCTATAGTCCAACTCATTGGAAAGGTAAAACTTACTAATGCAAAATTTTGCTTTAACGTTACCCCTTCGGAAAGCCAAGGATAAAAGCCAAAAAGATATATTAGCCTTAAAATTATGTTTGCAAAAATACTTATCATAGTTGCTATAAACGACTTACCTAAGCCCCTAATGCTTTCTTGCAACACGTTCAATATACCAAGCACGGTGTAGAATATGCTTACTGTAGTTATTCTTACCATACATAGTTCCAAAACTTCTGGAGTGTCGGATATTATACCACAAAGCGTTCTACCAAATATAATTAGTATCGTACCCAAAATTAGCGATATGGTAAGATTTATACCTATGGATACGAAAATCGCCTTTTTGATTCTACCGTACTTTTTAGCGCCGTAGTTTTGGCTTATTATACTTAGCGAAGCAATACCAACTCCGTGCACCACTTCTAAAATAATACCGTCAAACTCTTTGGTTACGGATTGTGCTGTCATAGCGACGTCGCCCAAGGCGTTTAGGGTTGTTTGAAATATTATGTTTGCCACGGAAAACAAACATTTAGAGATACCTATCGGTAAGCCGATAATAAGTATTTCTTTAAGTTCATCTATATTAAATCTAAAATATTTTCTTTCTAACTTTGCGTAGCCGTCGTTTTTAATAATTAAGATTAACGAAGACACGGCACTAATACATTTTGAAGCAACCGTTGCAATTGCAACGCCTTCGACGTCCCAACCGACTACGAGCACGAAAAATATATTTAAACCAACGTTCACAACGCCTGCAATAATCAAAAAGAAAAGAGGTCTAAACGTATCGCCAACCGAACGTAAAATAGCCGCCGAAAAGTTATATAACATTATAATTGGCATACCCAAAAAATATATTCGCAAATACTTGGTTGCGTAAGGCAAAACGGTAGGTGCACATTTGGTCATAATAAGCAAATCTTCTGCCAAAATTACACCAACAACACAAAAAACAATGCCGCCAATTATGCTTAAAAGAATTGCAGACCCCACCGCCTTGCGTGCTTTTTGTTGGTCTTTTGAGCCTTTACAACGAGCAATTAGAACGTTTACGCCAGTCGAAAACGCAACGAAAAAACCTACCAGTAAATTTATTATATTCGAGGTCGCTCCAACGCCTGCAACAGCATAGTCGTTGGTAAAAACGCCTAAAACGATAGTGTCGGTAGTAGTAAATAAAATTTGCAAAATGTTTATGCCTATAATTGGCAAAGCAAATTTTATTATGTTTTTAAGAAGATTTCCTTGAGTTACGTCGATTTCGTGAGTTCTAACCATAATACAACCTATTTATTAACACAGTGCAGCAGAATCAATTTTAAGCCGTTATTTGCGAGTTTTTTATTATAACCATTAAATTCTATACAAAACTGAATTTATCAAAAGTACTTAATTATTTGCTTTTACGTTATAAAGCGCTATCTTAAATCTGCTATGTCGTAAATAAGGCGTTCTGTTTTTTCCCATCCTAAACAAGCATCTGTAATAGACTTGCCGTAGCATCCACCATCTACGTGTTGATTGCCATCTTCGATATAAGACTCTATCATTAAACCTTTAACAAGTTTTGCAATGTCGTTTGAATGACGTGTGCTGTGTAAAATTTCTTTTGCTATTCTAATTTGCTCTAGATATTTCTTATTTGAGTTAGAGTGGTTGGTGTCTATTATAACTGCTGGATTTTGTAAACCGCTTTGAGCGTATAAATCTGCTAGTTTACATAAATCTTCAAAGTGATAGTTTGATATAGACTGACCGTTTTTATCAACTGAACCACGTAAAACCGCGTGCGCCATCGGGTTACCTTTGCTCTCTACCTCCCAACCACCGTAGCCGAAAACGTGACTGCTTTGTGCTGCTCTTATAGAGTTTAGCATTACGTTAAGGTCGCCTGACGTGGGATTTTTCATACCCACGGGAATATCAACGCCACTAGCGGTTAAGCGGTGTTGTTGATTTTCTACGCTTCTCGCTCCAACTGCTACGTACGATAAAACGTCGGCTAGATAACGATGGTTTTCGGGATACAACATTTCGTCTGCGCCCGAAAAGCCCGTTTCTTCAAGTGCTCTTATATGCAATCTTCTAATAGCCATCACTCCTCTTATTAAGTCCGGAGAGGCGTTGGGGTCTGCTTGGTGGAGCATTCCTTTATATCCTGCGCCCGTCGTACGAGGTTTATTGGTGTATATTCTTGGAATTATTACTATTTTATCCTTTACCTTTTCTTGAACGATACGAAGACGAGAAATATAGTCTAAAACGGCGTCTTCTCTATCTGCCGAGCAAGGTCCTATTACTAGTAAAAATTTATCGCTATTGCCTAGAAAAACGTCTTGTATTTCCTTGTCGTTTTGCTTCTTTTTCTCAAGCACCTCTTTAGATGCGGGATACATATTTATTATATCTTGGGGAGCGAAAAGTTTTCGCCTAAATTCCATATTCATTTTTTAGTTTCCTCGCTTGAGTTTATTAATCTTTCTTGTCGAATTTAATTCTGTTTTGAGTTGAAGTACGCATCATTTCACGCATACCCTCCTCGTCGCCTAGTTCTATATATTCTCTAAGTTGGTTTAACGTTTTAGTGAACTTATCTATCTGTTCAACCAACGCCGTTTTGTTAAGCAGAAATAATTCCGACCACATTTTATCGTTGATTTTTGCAATTCGGGTTAGGTCTCTAAACGAGTCTCCCGAATAGTAAGAAAGTTCTTCGCTTTGCTTACAGCACATAAGAGAAATTGCTATACAATGCGCAAGTTGTGATAAAAATCCTATTATTTCGTCGTGTACTTTTGGAGAAATAACCGAAATTTTGCCAAAGCCCATTTCTTTTGCAAGTTGAGAACAAAACTCTACCGTTTCTTTTTGGTTTCGTTCGGTTGGTGTAATAATAAAATTTGCTCCGTTAAAGATTTTTGAAGTCGAATTGCTAACGCCACTATTTTCCGTGCCTGCCATAGGGTGCGCGCCTATAAATTCTACTCCTTTTGGCAATAACTCTTGAACTTTATAAACCACGGTGCTTTTTACACCCGTAACGTCGGTTAATATCGCTCCTTTTTTAAAGTATCTAGAGTATTGTTCTATCCACTTTATAAAGGTTTTTGGATATAGTGCGAATACTATTAGGTCGAATTGAGCAATATAGTCCTTTTCTACCTGCGAATTGCCGTGCGCTATTATGCCTTTATTTAAAGCGTATTCTATAGATTGGGGATTTAAGTCGATTGCGCCTACTTCGTAACCCAGTTCGGTCAGTCTGGTAGCGTAACTTCCACCTATTAATCCTAATCCTACTATTAAAACTTTTTTGTTAGTATTCATATTCAACCTTTATATTTAAGTCGCTTAAAACCTTAAAAAACGAAGGATAACTCTTTTTTATTGCCTCCGCGCCCTCTATTTGACCACCCGTTATCGTGCAAAGTATTGCGAGCGACATTACTATTCTGTGGTCGTTATGTCCGTAAAGCGTTTGCGCTGGCGTTTGTATTTTTCCTTCAAAAACGGTTACTTCGTTTTCTTTAACCTCAACCTCTACGCCGAATTTTTTTAATTCGGTCTGCATAGCCGTTGCCCTATCGCTCTCTTTAATCTTAAGTCTTTTAGTGCCAACGAAGGTTGCTCCGCCGTTTACTGCCGCAAAAGCGAAAAGCACGGGCGCAAGGTCGGGGCAATCTGATAAATCGATTTTATCTAAAGTTTTAGATTTTATTTTGCTAAGCAACTGAACGCATACTTTATCCCCTTGCTCGCTGTTGTGGTTTAGACCTTTAATTAATAGTTCGCCACCCAACTCTTTTAGCGCAAATAAAAATGCTGCATTAGACCAGTCGCCTTCTACGACGCTATCTATATTTTTATAAGTCTGTCCGCCCTTAATTTCGTATAAATTAGGACTGCTTTCTACAATATTAATCCCAAAAGTTTTTAGAACTCGTAGAGTAATATTGATATAACTTTTACTCTCGATAGGTGGTAAAATTTCTACCGTGCTATC